>VCAW01000191.1 GCA_013607775.1 Campylobacterota bacterium
TTTATGTGCTTTAATACACTAATAAAGTTCGTGGATTTAGTGGAATTTATGTGCGAAAGTTGATTATGGCATTGTAAACATTGGTATTTTCTAAAAGAAGTAAAAACTCCTCACCACCCCATCTGGCAAACAAGTCATCCCCACGAATGTTATCTTGTATGAGAGTTGCAAATTCTTTTAAAATCTTGTCACCAATTTGATGTCCATAGGTATCATTGACTTTTTTAAAGTCATCAATATCCAGCACTACCAACACACCCTCTTTTTTCTCTCTTATAACTCTTTCAAGATGCGAGTTGAAATAACTTTTTTATACACACCCGTAAGGCTGTCAATCTGCATATCTTTTGTTAGCTTCGTTACTTTTGTTAAGGTAAACAATCTGTGTGTTGATTCTATACATGACGCTTGAAGGATGAAAGTATCATTATCGATAATGACATACTCTTCTTTAGAATTTACACGTTCAAACAGTGCATCATAATCTTGTAAATTACCATCTAAGTATTCGTATAATTTTAGATTTCTTCTTTTTAACTCAGAAACTCTTTTTACACTAAAGTACTCCATAAATTGTTCATTAACATAGGTTATGTCCTCTTTATTTGTCACAAATAAAAGTGCATTTTGGCTATCTAAAATCTTTTGAAGTGTATTGTTCAATAGGATAGACTCGTTACTATACTGAAGTAGTTTCTGTTGGCTTAATGTTGTATCAGTAATATTATGGAGTAAAATAAGTGCTATCTCTTCATCATAATGCTCTACACACATATTGACATAATACTCATTTTTATACACAGACTCTACAACATAGGATAACGCTGGATCTGAAAAAATCTTACGAATGTTCTCTTCCGCACCAACAAACTCTGGGAGCACAGATAAAATATCATCTCCAACATTTAGCTTTTTTTCTAAATACTTGTGTACATTTTCTGAACTACTTACGACAGTAAAGTTTTTATCTATCAAAATATACTCAATGATATTTTTAGAGAGTACTGCATTGAGTATTATTTGTATGTTTTTCATGCCGTCATTTTTTTCACAAGTGCTACGAATAATTTTTCTACATTTTCATCATCTTTTGCAGAGGTAAGAAAAATATCATCTTCTACTACTATACGCTCTCTGGCTATTTCACTTAACATATCTACCTTGTTGTATGCTGTGACATAGTGTGCACCAGGGTTTTCTGCCAAAAATATATCTTTGTGTTCTTGTAAATTCTCTAAAGTTTCTCTACGTGTAATGTCTGTTACAAAAATAGCACCACTTGCCCCTCTGTAGTATCCTAAAGATATCTTCTTGCTTGGTGTTGAACCTTCCACATCCCAAATGAGGAGTTCACACTCTACCCCATCTACTTCTACTAGCTTTTTAGAAATCTTCACACCGATGGTTGTCAAATATTTATCATCAAACGCACCATCTACATATCTTTTTACCAAACTTGTTTTACCAACTGAAAAATCACCTAATAAAAGTATTTTTTTCTAATCATTTATCATTTCCCCTAATTTGTTTATTGGGCTAGTCGGTTAACTCCTCCTTGTTCCATTTATAACCATAAGTAACATTTTTCTCAGTTACATGAGCCGTTGAAACGGCTTGCTCTAGAAGT
>VCAW01000192.1 GCA_013607775.1 Campylobacterota bacterium
GTCTGGAAACATCTCAACAAATTCTCTATATGTTTGTGGATAATCTTTGCCAGCAATTAAAACTTTGTCTTGTTTCTTGTTATTTGATGAATTCATACCATATTATAACAGAGGAGGAGTTAACCGACTAGCCCACTTAAATTTTAAAAGGATAATTATATGAAAAAAATATTGGCATTAGTATTATTGAGTTCAGCTTTATGGGCATCTCAAGTCACATTTAAGGGAGAAGAGATCACACTTAATAGTAAAGGTTTAAAAGTTGGACAAAAGGCACCAGAATTTTTTGCTGTAGATAAAAATTTTATGGAAGTTACTGTTGGTGGCAAGAGTGATAAAATACAGATAATTGCTTTTTTACCTTCATTTGATACGGGGGTATGTAAATTAGAAACGATTGCTTTTAATGAAAAAATATCCAAGATGAAAAATGTTGAAGTTAAAATAGTCTCAAAGGATCTCCCTTTTGCTATAGGGAGATTTTGTCACGATAATAAAATTACCAATGTAATGACGGTATCTGATTATAAAGATGATAATCATGCATTAAGATATGGTACTACTATTACAGCACCAGCTTTTTTAGAAGGATTTTTTGGAAGAGTGGTATATATATTAGATACAGAAGGTACTGTAAGATATAAAGAAATTGTTGAAAAGATTGAAAATGAACCTAATTATGAGGCTATCATTAAAGCTGTAAATAAAATTAGAAATTATAATGATTGAGAAAAAATGGCGCGGTGGACGAGACTCGAACTCGCGACCCCCTGCGTGACAGGCAGGTATTCTAACCAACTGAACTACCACCGCACCTAAGACCAACTTAATGGTTTAAAAGAATGACTAAATTGTCATGGTGGTCGCTATAAGACTCGAACTTATGACATCTACCTTGTAAGGGTAGCGCTCTACCAACTGAGCTAAGCGACCGTATTGAACTGTAAGATTATCGTAAATAACTTTGGCGACCCCTAAAGGATTTGAACCTCTGTTTTTACGTTGAAAACGTAATATCCTTGGCCACTAGATGAAAGGGTCATCAGATACCGATAAACAGTTACTTGTTAATGGTGGTCGCTATAAGACTCGAACTTATGACATCTACCTTGTAAGGGTAGCGCTCTACCAACTGAGCTAAGCGACCGTAACATTATGATTTACGTTTTATAGTGGTGACCCTTCATGGATTCGAACCATGGGCCCATTCCTTAAAAGGGAATTGCTCTACCAACTGAGCTAAAAGGTCACACTGGCGCGGTGGACGAGACTCGAACTCGCGACCCCCTGCGTGACAGGCAGGTATTCTAACCAACTGAACTACCACCGCATAAGTGAACACTATAAATTGTAAAAAGTGGTGACCCTTCATGGATTCGAACCATGGGCCCATTCCTTAAAAGGGAATTGCTCTACCAACTGAGCTAAAAGGTCACTTTTTCAATTTAACCTTGTGATTAAGTGGACGGAATTATAGCTCAGAATGCTTAGATTGTCAAGAGATTTTGGACAAAAGTTTTAAATTTTTAAAACTTCTGCAATCTTCTCGATGGCAAAGGCGGTAGATTGCTCCTGAATATGCTCTCTTTCTCCATGGAAAAAGCACTGAAATACCTCTTGGCTAAAAGGTGTTTGCAATCCTATATAGACAGTACCTACTGGTTTTTCGTCTGTACCTCCATCTGGTCCAGCTATACCAGAGACTGCTAAAGCGTAGTCTGCACCAGAGAGATTTTTTATGCCCTCTAACATTTGTGAGACACACTGGCTACTTACTGCTCCGAACTTCTCTAGCACTTCATTGTCCACACCAAGCCATGTGTGTTTAATGGCATTAGAGTACGTCACTACAGAGCCATCCAATACAGCTGATGCTCCAGATATAGAAGTGAAAGCAGCAGCGATGCGTCCACCCGTACAAGACTCTGCAAAAGAGACAGTTTGATTTTGTGAAGCAAGTTTTTTGATGATTTTTTCAACATGGTTATAATTTATTTTCATACAGTTATTATAACAAAACCTCTGGCAAATAACGTTATATCAATATACAGTAAATTATAATAGACTTTTGGATATAATCTCACGATAATATAACACAGGCAAACGCCTCTAAACGAAGGTATTATCGACTATGGATTACAAAGACACACTTCTCCTTCCAAAAACTGACTTCCCGATGCGTGGAAATCTCCCAACGAATGAACCTAAAAAGTATAATGCATGGTATGATGCAGATATTTATGAGCAGATGAAAGCTAAACGTGAAGGTGCAGAGATGTTCACTTTACATGATGGCCCTCCGTATGCTAATGGTGACATTCACATCGGTCATGCACTTAACAAAACACTGAAAGACATCATCTTAAAGTACAACTACTTTCAAGGTAAAGCTGTGCGTATGACGCCAGGTTGGGACTGTCATGGTCTGCCTATCGAGCAAAAAGTTGAAGAGAAGCTTGGTAAGATTAAAAAAGAGGCGATGCCAACTGAGAAGTTTAGAGAGCTTTGTCGTGCACATGCAGCAAAGTTTGTAGACATCCAAAGAGATGGTTTTAAGCAACTAGGTATCATCGCTGACTGGGAAAACCCTTATGTAACGATGGACTTTAAATTTGAAGCAAACATCTACCGTACGCTTTGTGAAGTGGCTCAAAAAGGTCTGCTTGTAGAACGTCATAAACCAATCTTCTGGTCATGGGCAGCGCGTACAGCACTAGCTGACGCAGAAGTAGAGTATGAAGATAAAGAAGATTACTCTATCTATGTACACTTCGAGCTAAGTGATGCAGCAAAAGAAAAAATAGGTGTAGAAGGTAAAGCGGGGCTTGTTATCTGGACTACGACGCCTTGGACACTTCCTGCAAATACAGGTATCTCTTTAAACCCTGAAGAGATGTATGTACTCACAGATGATGGACACATCGTAGCAGACGTACGTTACGATGCGATGATAGAAGAAGGCGTGGTAAGCGGTCATGCTTCACGTAAGATAGCCTCAACTGAATTAGAAGGTTTACTGGCGATTAACCCAGTCAATGGTCGTACCTCTAAAATCGTTCTTGGTGATCACGTCATGATGGATGGTGGTACAGGTGCTGTACATACTGCTCCTGGACATGGTGAAGATGACTACAAAGTAGGGCTGAAGTATGGGCTAGAAGTAGTAATGCCTGTCGATGAGAGAGGATGTTATGATGAGTCTGTAAAAGGACTTAACTTACTTCCTAATGCAGATGAGTTTGTAGGCATGCATATCTTTAAAGCCAATGAGCCTATCTTGGAGCTACTTGGTGACAACCTTTTAAAGCAAAGTAAATTTACACACTCGTACCCACACTGTTGGAGAACGAAAAAACCACTTATCTACAGAGCAACAAACCAGTGGTTTATCTCTATTGACGATAAGCCAGAGGGTTCTAACGATACACTAAGAGATGCTGCGCTTAAAGCCATAGAAGATGTAAACTTCTACCCAGCTAGCTCTAAAAACAGACTCCATCCGATGATAGAGGGTAGACCTGATTGGTGTATCTCTCGTCAGCGTTCTTGGGGTGTGCCGATAGCATTCTTTAGAATCAAAAGTACCAAAGAAGTGATTTTTGATGCAGATGTTTTAGAACATATCGCAGCTCTTTTTGATGAACATGGTGCAGATGCATGGTACTCTATGAGCAATGCAGAGTTATTACCAGCAGGTTCTAAATATAACCCTGATGATTTGGAAAAAATCTCTGATATCTTAGATGTATGGTTTGACTCTGGTTCTACATGGAACTCGGTACTTAGTAGCGGTAACTATGATGCAGATGAATACCCGGCATCACTTTACATCGAAGGCTCTGACCAGCATAGAGGTTGGTTCCAGTCTTCACTGTTACTCTCTTCAGCCGTCAATCAAGTCTCACCATATAAAACACTCATCACACACGGATTTACCGTAGATGAGAAGGGTGAGAAAATGTCTAAGTCTAAGGGTAACGTAGTTGCTCCAGATAAGGTTATTAAGCAGTATGGTTCTGAGATTTTACGTTTATGGGTGGCACTAAGTAACTACCAAACAGACTTAAAAATCTCTGATGGCATACTCAAACAAACAGCAGAGCAATATAGAAAGATACGTAATACTTTTAGATTCTTACTTGCAAACGTAGATGATTTGGAAGTGTATGTAGAAAATGATGCCTATGGTGAACTAGACAGATGGATACTCACCAAAGCACGTGAAGTATTTGCTTCAGTCAAAAGCTCATTTGATGCCTATGATTTCTTAGGTGGATTTGCTACACTCAATCACTTCATCACCAATGAGCTTTCGGGTATCTACATGGATATCACAAAAGATAGACTCTACTGTGAAGATAAAAATGACACAACTAGACGTGCAACACAGTCCGCAATGGCTCACATAAGTAAAGCGATGCTTGGTCTTGTAGCGCCTGTACTTACCTATACAGCAGATGAGATACTTGAATATGCTCCAGCACTTTTCAAAGATGGCATGGAAAATGTATTTGATCTTGTCTATGTAGAAGTACCAGAGGTTGAGGCAAGTTTTGATGATGCAGTACTTTTAGAAGCAAGAGTAAAATTCTCAGAAGCGGTTGATAAACTCAAAAAAGAGAAACTCATGAAGTCTACACTTGAAGTGGAGATAGCAGGAGATATGAGTATCTTCGCTATCAGTGATAGTAAAGACTTAGAAGACTGGTTTGTGGTATCGGCTATGAAAGCAAGTTCTGAAGGTGAGCAAGTGGCTACCTTTGAAGTCGAAGGCAAAACATTTACTGTACATAAGGCAACAGCAGCAAAATGTCCTAGATGTTGGAGATTTACTTCTACTTCAGAGGATTGTGCCTGTGAGCGTTGTGCCAAAGTGGTAGATGCATAATGTTTGATATGACCCAACCTATACAGATGGAAGTGATTGTTGGTTCAATTGTTTTCATTTTTGGATTGGTAGGTGTTGGGTTGGCTGTAGTGGCGTATTATAAGAAGAAACAAGATAGACAAGGATAATATTTGATTACTTTAAAAGAAGCATTAACAAAATCTAACGAAGAGATGGAAGCACTCAGAGTTGAACTTGAAACAAAAGCAAAAGAGTCTGGTCTCAACGCTTATGTTGGCTTTGAAAGTTCTGGTGAAGGTGTGCCCATACTCATTAAAGACAACATTCAGGTCAAAGGCTGGTCGGTAACAGCAGGGTCAAAGATCCTTCAAGGGTACATCGCTCCGTATGAAGCGACAGTCATTACAAACCTGAAGTCTAAAGGGATGATGGCATTTGGTCGTGCAAATATGGATGAGTTTGCTATGGGTAGTACTACTGAGAGCTCTTATTATGGAGCTACCATTAACCCACACGGTGACAACAGAGTACCAGGTGGAAGTTCGGGTGGTTCTGCTGCGGCAGTTGCTGGTGGCATTGCCATTGCAGCACTTGGGTCAGATACGGGTGGGTCTATCCGTCAGCCTGCAGCATACTGTGGTGTAGTAGGTATGAAACCTACGTATGGTCGCGTATCTCGTTTTGGTTTGGGTGCGTATGCATCAAGCCTTGACCAAATAGGTCCCATCGCTCAAAATGTTGAAGATGCTGCTATTTTGTATGATGCCATCAAAGGGCATGATGACAAAGACTCAACGTCAGCAGACTTTGAGATAGAAGACATAGCAAATAATCTTAATCCTGATGTAAAACTCACCATCGCAGTGATTGATTCCTATGTAGAGGCTGCAGATGCTGATGTACAAAAAGCATTTAACGAGACAGTGGCTAAGCTAGAAGCTGCGGGACATTCCATCGTACATAAAGAGCTAAGTAATACCAAGTATGACATCGCAACCTACTATGTACTTGCCACAGCTGAAGCAGCGACAAACTTGGCACGTTATGATGGTGTGCGTTATGGAACACGTGCAGAGTCAAAGAGTACAGAAGAGCTTTTTTTTAACACAAGAAGTGAAGGTTTTGGAGAAGAGGTTAAAAGACGTATCATGCTTGGTAACTTTGTACTCTCTTCAGGGTATTACGATGCCTACTATGTTAAAGCACAAAAGGTAAGACACCTTATCCGTGATGAGTTTAATGCTATCTTTGATGAGGCTGATCTCATTCTCGCTCCTGTTGCACCATCGGTAGCTCCAAAGATAGGAGAGAGTGAAGACCCGTTAGAGATGTATAAGTCAGATATGTACACACTGGGTGTGAACTTGGCTGGACTTCCTGGTATCTCTGTACCTGTTGCTAAAAATGATGAAGGTATGCCAGTTGGACTCCAACTTATTGCTAAGGCATTTAACGAAAAAGTACTTTTTAATGGCGCTGCTAGCCTTGAAAAAGTTGTAAACTATAAATAAACCCCCAAAGGACTAAAATATGAACATTAAAAAAAGAGCACTAACATTTGAAGATGTACTACTTGTACCACAGCATTCAACTGTCCTTCCAAAAGAAGTTAGCATTACCACACAACTTACAAAAAGAGTAAGCCTTAATATACCTATCGTCTCTGCGGCGATGGATACAGTAACTGAGTTTAAAGCGGCTATCGCTATGGCTAGACTTGGTGGGATTGGTGTAATTCATAAAAATATGGATATTGCTACACAAGCATTTCAAGTGACTAAAGTGAAGAAGTCAACTTCAGGGATTATTATTGACCCTATCTATATTGGTGCAGATGCTACTGTTGCTGAAGCAGATGCACTTATGGCTGAGTATCACATTTCTGGTGTTCCTGTAGTTGATGCAGAGCAGACACTTATCGGTATTATTACAAACCGTGATATGCGTTTCATTTCTGATATGACTCTAAAAGTATCAGAAGTAATGACGGCTGCACCACTGGTAACTGGTAAAGAGGGTACTACATTGGAAGAAGCAGCTAAAGAGATGCAAAAGCATAAGATAGAAAAACTTCCTATTGTTAATGATAATAATAAACTTATGGGACTCATTACTATCAAAGATATCGAGAAAAAAGAGAAACACCCTAATGCAAATAAAGATGAGCATGGGCGTTTAAGAGTGGCAGCGGCTATTGGAGTAGGACAACTTGACCGTGCGAAAGCATTGGTAGAAGCTGGTGTAGATGTTATCGTACTTGACTCTGCACATGGTCACTCTCAAGGTATCATCGATACTGTTAAACTCATCAAAAAAGAGCTTGATGTAGATGTAATAGCAGGGAACATCGCTACAGCAGCTGCGGCACTTGACCTCATAGAAGCTGGTGCAGATGGTGTGAAAGTAGGTATCGGACCGGGGTCTATCTGTACAACACGTATCGTTGCAGGTGTAGGTGTACCTCAAATCTCTGCTATCGATGAAGTGGCAGAAGTAGCGAACAAAGCAGGTGTACCAGTGATAGCTGATGGTGGTATCAAATACTCTGGTGATGTGGCTAAGGCATTGGCTGTTGGTGGTAGCTGTGTTATGCTTGGTTCTGCACTTGCAGGAACCTACGAAGCTCCAGGAGAGATGATACTCTTTAATGGACGTCAGTTCAAAGAGTACAGAGGAATGGGAAGCATCGGTGCGATGACCAAAGGAAGTACAGACCGTTACTTCCAAGAAGGAACAGCAGCCGATAAACTCGTACCAGAGGGGATAGAAGGTCGTGTACCTTACCGTGGTAAAATAGCAGACGTCGTACACCAAATGATAGGTGGATTACGTTCATCTATGGGTTACTGTGGTTCAGAGAGCATCAAAATGTTCTGGGAAAAAGCAGAATTTGTAGAGATTACCTCTGCAGGACTTAAAGAGAGTCATGTACATGATGTGACTATTACTAAAGAAAGTCCGAATTATCATGGGTAATCTGTAGGGTGCGTTTGCTAACGCACCTTATGGAATAATGGACATACTGTGACACGTTCGCCGAAAGGCTTAATAAAATGAATAAATCTTTAAAGGTGCGGTGGCAACCGCACCCTACAAATCTTCTTGAAAAAAATCACAAATATTAACATCTAAAACTTTTGCAATTTTATGAAGTTGTGTAATATTGAAATGGCGTTTATTTTTGTAAACTTCTGCTGAACTAAGCAAACTTGGTGATTTATTTCCTATTTCTAAAGAGAGTTCTAGTTGACTTAAATTAGCTTGATTTCTAAGACGTGCGACATTCTTTCCTATGCGTATATGTAATGCATCACTACTTAAATCATCAATCTCTTTATTCATATTATCCTACACTATAATCGTAGTGTAAGTATGACTGTGTAATAATCTTTTATCAAACTACATATGTAGTGTAGTATGCAGGGGGAATTGATTTGGATAATGATACATTACTGTATGGTGCAATAATACTTTTTGGAGTAGTAGTATTAGTTGGATTCTTTAAGACAAAAAAAGATGG
This sequence comes from Campylobacterota bacterium, assembly GCA_013607775.1. Classification (GTDB taxonomy): domain Bacteria; phylum Campylobacterota; class Campylobacteria; order Campylobacterales; family Sulfurovaceae; genus Sulfurovum. Next base: position 8,370 of record VCAW01000192.1, read on the forward strand.
TTATGGACGTTTTAATACAGCTACACTTTTAATGTTGTTGGTTTTTATTATTTCTTCATTATTTGCCGTAAAAGGCATTTTTGATAAAAATACTATAATTAATATTATGAGCCACTTGCAAATTCAAACCCAACAATCAACTAATTCTTAATTATGCCAAACTAAGAGATTAAAAAAATCTCTCAAAGGTACGATTATCGATAATTTATCTCAATTTCTAATAAATCTTCATTTTTTCTCCGTGTTTTATTGTTTAGCGTCTAAACCTACTTTCTTTTCTTACATTTTTGATACCTATTGTCAGGTAACAAGCTTTAGACTCTGATGAATGCAGATAG
>VCAW01000193.1 GCA_013607775.1 Campylobacterota bacterium
TTCGTTTTTAGGTTTGCTCACAGCCTCCTAACTCTATAGGGTGGTAAGTTCATAAAGAATCAAACTTCCAGCCAGCGTTTCATAGGTGAGTTAATCTGACCTAAATTCAATAGGCTTACTTAGGTTATCAAGTAACAAGGAGAAAACAGATTGTTCATTCAGTGTCATTGACTGTGAATTGTTTAAGTGCTTACAACAAGCATCTATAAAGTAGCACAAACTTTTTACAACCAAATCCCTAGGGATTTGGTTGTAATGAATTATAGGAGGATTACAAGATGAAAAATATATTAATAACAGGTGTAAGTTCAGGGCTTGGAGAAGCATTGGTTGAAGCATGTCTTAACAATGGAGACTCTGTCTATGCCATAGGCAGAACTATGCCCAAAAGATTTGAAAACAACCCTCACTTTTTCTTTTTTCCTTATGATTTAAGTGAGACTTTCATGATTAAGTCCACGATTAGAGAATTTCTTGAGCATCATTCTTTTAATCTAGCTATTTTAAATGCCGGTGTGCTAGGAGAAATCAATACCCTTAACAAAGTTGAAGTTTCTCATATAAAAGATGTCATGGACATCAACGTGTGGGCAAACAAAGAGCTGATAGATTTACTTGGGGAGTATAGTACTGTACAACAGATAGTCGGCATAAGCTCTGGTGCTGCGGTGAATGGTTCCAAAGGTTGGGGAGCCTACTCACTCTCCAAATCAGCACTCAATATGTTACTCAAGGTCTATGCCAAAGAGTTACCAGAGATTCACTTCACCTCTCTAGCCCATGGCATTATCAAGACACCTATGGTTGAACATATCATCGAAGAGGTAGATGAGACACTTTTTCCCTCTGCTAAAACACTCAAAGAGTCATACATACAAACCCCAAAAGAAGCAGCACAAAATTTATTGAAGATTTTCCCGAAATTGTTAGAGCATGAGAGTGGGAGTTTTTTGGATGTTAGGACGATGGACTAAAATACTTTATAAAGTATTTTACTCTCAAAAAATTCAACTTTATATTGGTCTATTTATGGTCTGTAAACGTCGTTAAAGTAGATAACCTTATAAAATATATTAGATTATAAGGTTTTTAGTTGGAGTTATTTTTTCTATATTTATCATCCGTGAAAGAGTAATGCCATATATATTGAAGTTTGTACTGTAGTGTAAACTCTCCACCTATATTATTTAGAAGAGAAACTATCAAGCATACTGACTGGCAACTTTTGTACTCTTGGATGTGGCGAAATATATTCATCTGTTAGATTTAAAACAAGTAATCAGATGCAATAGCTCTTTATTTTGAAAGTATTGTCCTATATCATATAAGAACTCATTAAGATTTATATCAAAGTCTAGATATTTAACTACCCAAGATTGGTAATTTATCCAATCTTTACTGATTAAAAAAGATAAGATAAATTTTATCTCATCTAAAGCTTTACAGCTATTTACGTCACTACTTTCATCATATCCATTGACCTGTATAAGTTGTCTTGAAATCTGTACAAATACAAATTGGTCAGTCTGTTCTTTAAAATCATGAGCCACTTGCAGATTACCAAAAACAACCCACAATTTAAGCTAAATTAAATTTCAAAAAAACCTTTAGACCTCGATAAATGTTATAATACTTTACAACAAACATTAAAACTTTATCAAAAAAACTATAAGGCTTTTTATGAGAACCATTCTACCTAAGATATCTTCAAACCTATCTAAAATGTGGCTTAGAGTTGTCAATATTGAAAGTTCCCTTTT
>VCAW01000194.1 GCA_013607775.1 Campylobacterota bacterium
AACGTAAAAAACAAAGAAATTGTAGGCACCAAACCATAAAGTATGGAGTAAAAATGACAAATTTATAGAAATTTAGCAAAAGTGAGATAAATTATTGGGTTTAATTCCTCATAGAATTTTTTTAAACTCAAAAATTGTTATGAGGAGATATTAGCTGTTTGCCAAGATTGAATTTGCAAGTGGCTCAGATATCTATGTATAGTTATCTCGTATATTAAACTCCCATTAACCTCCTTCAAGTAAACTCTTCTTAATAAAATATATTTAGGAGAAGAACTTGAGTCAAATCGTTCAAAATATTAAAACAGAAATAAGTAAAGTCCTTGTCGGTCAAGATAAGATGGTCGAAGGGCTTTTAGCAGGACTGTTGTGTCGTGGGCATATACTACTTGAAGGTGTACCCGGACTAGCAAAAACTACAGCCGTCAATGCTTTAGCAAAAACATTAGGCTTGGATTTTAAACGGGTACAGTTTACCCCAGATTTATTGCCATCAGATATTATAGGTACTGAAATCTATGATCCGTCTAACAATGCCTTTAAGATTAAACAAGGCCCCATTTTTACTAACTTACTACTTGCAGATGAGATAAACCGTGCACCGGCAAAGGTACAGTCTGCGCTTCTTGAAGTGATGCAGGAGCGTCAAGTGACTATTGGGGATGAGACATTTAAAATCGATCTTCCATTCCTTGTAATGGCAACACAGAACCCTGTAGAACAAGAGGGTGCATATGAACTTCCAGAGGCACAGTTAGACAGATTTATGATGAAAGTGGTTATGGGCTATAACACTAAAGAAGAAGAACTTGAGATTGCCCGTCGTGTTGCAAATAACAGTTTTGAAGAGATACAGCAGGTAGCCACTATAGATGACCTCAATACCATCTGCCAAGAAGCATTAGCTGTACATATGGATGAGGAGATAGAGAAATACATCATTGAACTCGTCGCGGCAACACGTGACCCTAAAGCGTATGGTCTTGAAGAGCTTGAAGCTTACATTGAATTTGGAGCAAGTCCAAGAGCAAGTATCGATATGTATAAAGCGGCACGTGCAATTGCCTACTTAAAGGGGCAAGATTTTGTGAGTCCTATTGAGATAGCGTATATTGCCAAAGAGATTTTACGTCACCGTATTATTTTATCGTATGAAGCACAGGCTGAAGAAATTACAACAGATGAAATTATAGAAAAAATCTTAGCTGCTGTTCCAATTCCTTAGGATTGTATAGATGAACAAAGCAGTTAAGAAAATCGTCCTTAAAACCAAAAAGCAAGTCTATGGAGATATGCTGGGTAACAATGCCTCTTTATTTCAAGGCGAAGGTTTTGAATTCGCAGAGTTACGTGAGTATATCTATGGGGATGATGTTCGCAAGATAGATTGGAAAACCACAGCAAAACTGGGTAAACCTTTTGTAAAAGTCTATAAAGAAGAGCGTGAGTTAAATGTAGTAGTCGTCTCCATGCTTTCAGGTTCAACATACTTTGGTACAGTGAAACAAAAATCTGACATCATCGCAGAGACAGTGGCAACACTTGGGTTCTCGGCAGTAAAAAATGCAGACCTGTTTTCACATATGATTTTTGCTGACAAGATGTATAGTTTGAGTAAACCAAGTAAGAAACTCTTCTCTGTGCATAAAGCAGTAGAAGATGTAGTTACGTTTGATCCCATAGGCAAAGAAGCAGACTATAAGGCTTTGGTTGAAACACTGATTAGCCGTTTAAAAAAGAAAGCATTGCTGTTTATTATCTCTGATTTTGTGGGGGACATAGACTTGAAACTTCTAGCTAAAAAGCATGATGTTTTTGCAGTGATTGTCCGTGACAGATTTGAGGAAAATCCCTCTGAACTGGGCTACCTACGACTCATAGATATGGAAACAAAGCAGAGTTTTGAAGGTGATATAGACAGTGGTACGTTCAAAAATTATAAAAAAGCACTGCATGAGAATGATGAGAAACTGTATAAGCAGTTTAAAAAACAGGGTGTACGCTTTACAAAAGTATATACCCATGAAGAACCAACACTGAAACTCATGAAGAAAATGCGATAAGGAGTGACAATGAATGAACAAAATATTAGTGCGCAACTCCGTGACATTAAACCCTTGTTAGAGATACCTGATAGTTCTTACTATGTTTATTGGGGATTGATAACTTTTGGTATTTTACTAGCCGTAGGTATACTCTTTTTTGTCTTAAAAAAACTATGGGATAACAGAAAAATAAATCTTGCAAAAGGGTATTTGGAAGCCATCAAGAAGATAGACTGGGAAGATACGAAAAAATCAGCTTATGAGGCAACACATTATGCAAGACTTTTAGCAACAGATGAGAGAAGAAAAGAGTTGTTTTCACAGCTTGAGCCAATGCTGGATAAATACAAATACAAAAAAGAGGTCGATGAAGTAGACGAAGATACACGTAACAAATTTAACCTCTATGTGCAGGTGGCAGATGAGTCAGTTTAGTTTTGAATATCCATTATTATTGTTAGTCATCTTACTCTTTGTTTTTTGTGCAAAGTATTGTAAAGAACGTAGTAGGGCTATTTTCTTCCCTCATGTAAAGAGTTTAATGGTGCAGGGACGTGGTGGTTCGTCATTGTTGACGTGGCTAAAGTGGATAGGTATAACCACAGCGGTCATAGCATTGGCATCGCCAGTCATTACAAAGTCTTACACGAACTCTAAAAAAGAGGGACGTGACATTGTGTTGATTGTAGATTCATCTGACTCTATGCGTCAACGTGGGTTTGACCCTCAAGACATTATGAAGAGTAAATTTGATGTGGTTAAAGAAGTGGTAGGTGATTTTATACAAAAGCGTAAAGATGACCGTATCGGTATGGTGACCTTTGCAGATATTGCATTTATCGCCTCCCCTTTGACGTTTGAGAAGAAGTTTTTGACTGATATTACCAAGATGCAACGTATGGGAATCGCAGGTAAACGTACAGCTATTAATGATGCTATTGTGCAGAGTTATAACCTTTTAAGTAAGAGTAAGGCGAAGTCTAAAATAGCCATCTTGCTCACAGATGGTGTGGATAATATGTCTAAAATCCCTTTTCAAGATGTAATTAATCTCATTAAAAAACGCGATATTAAACTCTATACAATCGGTATAGGTGATGCACGTGATTATAATGGTGCTTACCTCAAAGCTTTGGCTGATGCTGGGCATGGTGAGGCGTATGGGGCAAGAGATGCCACAACATTGGAAAAAATTTATGAAGAGATAGACAAACTTGAAGCGACTAAAATAGATGATAAAAAGATTGTACAGCATACATACCTGTATATCTATCCGCTCTTTTTGGCGATTTTGAGTTTACTGCTTTTCATGTATATTAGAAACAGTAAAGGAGTGTAAGATGAGTTTTGTTAATCCTCAGTTTTTTTGGGCACTTATTATTCCTTTTGTGATTTTTGCTTTTTTGATTAGCACAAACAAAGAGAGACTCTCTCGTGTTTTTGATGAGAAGGTACTCAAACGTCTTTCGGCTGCTGATGAAGGCATGCCCATGGTTGTACGTAATATTTTGATGTTATTGGCTATCTTTCTGATGATTGTAGCTATGGTACGTCCTGTCGTGGAAAAAGGTGACAAAAAGGTAGAAGTACAAGGATTGACATTGTTAACTGCACTGGACATTTCTGGTTCCATGCGTAGTAAAGATGTGTATCCTGACCGTTTAACCTTTGCCAAGACGAAGATGTCACAGTTTTTTGATGCTATGCCAAGTGATGAGATTGGTGTGGTGGCATTTGCCTACAGTCCTTTTGTGTTAGCACCTTTTACTGCCGATAAAGAGACACTTAAAATGATGGTAGAGGGTGTAGATGACTCGTACATAAATATGGGCTCTACTGATTTTTCAGCATTAGGTGAGTTGGCAAGTAATTTGTTAGAAGAGAAGAAGCCTAAAATTTTAGTACTCTTTTCTGATGGTGGTGATGAAGAAGCTATCGCAGGTTTTGCAGACATACTTAAGTCTAACGACATAGATCTTTATGTGGTGCTTGTAGGTACGGACAAAGGCGCACCTGTCATCGATGAAAATGGTAAACCTCTGGCACAAAAAGATGGCACCATTGCCATTACGCAACGTAATGATGCCTTAGGTGAACTTGCCAAAGAGAATGGTGGTGCATATGTTGTGGCAAGTAACGGTAAAGAAGATATACAACAGTTGGTAAATGTCATTAGAGGCAAATATAAAAATCAACAACAAGGTGCAGTGACAGTCAAAGAGAGAGTAGAGTATTTTTATTATCCTCTGGGACTTGGCTTACTGTTCTTGTTAATTTCATTTAGCTCGATGCCTAGAAGGAGAGAAGTATGATTAAGTTATTGGTAATACTCTCTATAGTTTCTACTTCCATCTACGGAGGAATCACAGATTTTAAGACCATAGAGAAAGCAAATAAAGCCTATGAGGCAAAAGAATATGGAAAGTCAGCGGCTTTATTAGAAGGTATAAAAAAGAGTAATGCAACACATGAATTGCATTATAATTTAGGTAACACATATTATAAAAAAGGTTACTATGAGAAGGCTATAGAAGAGTATAAAGAAGCCAAAGGTGTAAATGAAGCTTCAAGACAATTTAACTTAGGAAATAGTTATTTTAAAAATGGAGATTTGGATAAATCTATTGAAAGTTTTAAAAAATCTTTAAAATTAAAAGATGACCCTGATACGAGAAATAATTTGGAAGTTGCCAAGAAAGAAAAAAAGAAAAAGAAAAAAGAACAGCAGAAAAAAGACCAAAAGAAAAAAGACGACAAGAAAAACAAAGATCAAAAAGATAAGAAAAAAGATCAAAAGAAAGACGACAAAAAACAAAACAAGAAAGACCAGAACAAAAAAGATAAAAAGCAAAATGATAAGAAAAAAGACGACAAGAAAAAGAAAGATAAAAAAGACGGCAAAAAGAAGGACGATAAAAAGAAAAAAGAGGGTGAGAAAAAGAAGTCGGACTCCAAAAAGGAGAAAAAGCCAAAAGATAAAAAAGGTGACAAAGACAGTGCCCAGTCTAAAGCCCAAAAGAAAAAGAGTAAAGAAGAGAAATTGAAAGAACAAGAGTTAAAGCGTCTGATGAAAAAGATGCAAAAAGGTAAGACCCCTACGATGATGTATCAAATGGGCAACAATAAAAAGCCAAGAAAGGATGATGATGTTAAGCCATGGTAAAACATTCTTTATTATATCTGCGTTCTTTGCTTTTATACCTCTGGCAGTCGCAAACGGCAAAGCCGCCCTACGGGTACAATGCTCCTTTGTCGGCATAAAAACAAAGAACTATTTTTTTACAGGAGAAAACAAATGAAGAAAATACTATTTACACTATTAGTTATTCACTATTCACTATTCACTCTGCTACAAGCAGCCGGTGTAAAAGCCACAGTTGATACAGTAGAAGTTGTTAAAGGTAACCCTGTCACACTACGCATAAAGGCAACAGGGGGAAGTGCAGCATTTCCTCGTATCTTGATGGTCGATACAGCACCTGTTACAGGTACATCAACCTCAAGTAGTAGAAATTTAAGTATGGCAAATGGATCAGTTACTTCTGAAGTGAGTACGACTAAAATCATACAGTTTATGCCAGAACATGATATGACTATCCCCTCATATACGGTAAATATCGCAGGGAAGAAGTATCAAACGGACCCTATAGATATAAAAGTTGTTAAATCCAATGCGCCTACAACACATGGAAATGCACTCTTTACATTAAAGATGCAGTCAAATAAAACAAAAGTACGTGTAGGTGAATCTTTTATGGTGACAGTGTACTTTTCTTTGCGTAATGATGTGAAGCTTTCACAAGAAGTACAATATACGCATCCTGATTTGTCTGACTTTGTTGTGATAGAAGGTGGAGAGCAAAAAGCCTACATCAAAGAGAACTATCAAGTACAAGAAGTGCGTTACATTGTGACAGCCACAAAAGAGGGGAACTTTACTATTTCTCCGGCACATGCCAAAGTAGGTGTGCCAGACAGAAGCAGAAGAGATATCTTTGGTATGACATTTGGTACGAAATGGTATCAGACAGCATCCAATGCACTCCAGATAGAAGTACTGCCTCAAACAAAAGATGCAGACCTTATAGGCGACTTTAAAGTGACATCAAACATTGATGCCGAAGAGGTAAAAGCCAACAAACCTGTCAACCTTACAGTCACGATAGAAGGAAAAGGAAATTTAGAAAACTTTGAGTTTCCAAAGTATGAGATAGATGGCGTGACGGTGTACAGTGATGAAGCAAAAGTAGATACGAAAGTGGTAAACAATGAACTCTATAGTATCTACACGAAAAGTTTTGCATTTATTTCTGATGCAGATTTTCACATTCCTGAGCGTACATTCAGTATGTTAGATACGAAAACTGACACTGTTAAATCTTTAACTGTGCCAGCGTATGATATAAAGGTGAAAAACAGTAACAAGAGTACAACTACAACAGTAGCTACACCTAAAAACGGTATGGTACAAACCAAACTTACCCAAACAAGCACACCAAAAGAGGTAATAGTAGAGAAAAAAGTAGAAGTAAAAACGGTGGCTTGGTGGATGCTTGCCTTGGCATTTTTAGCTGGTGTTGCAGCAATGTACTTAGTACGTTTCATGCCTGCGAAAAAACAAAAACCATACAAAGAGAGTGAAGCACTTAAAATTCTCTATGGACATATGAGTGAAGATCCAAAAGTAGAAGAGATGGTACGTAAACTCTATGCTAAAAAGAATGGTGATAAGTCTGTACACATAGACAAAAAAGAACTTAAAGAGATGGTAGAGCGTTTTAGATAGTGTGGTTATAATATCTCTATGATTTATTATATTTACAGTGAAAATGAAAACGAATTTATAGACAAAGCAAAAGAGTATTTGCAAAAAGAAGAGGTGACCTACCTCTCTTTTGATGCGTTTGAAAGTTTAGATGTACGAGAAGTACATCATCTGCTGGTAACAGGTAGTATTGAAGAGATAAAGCTTGTACTGGCTATTGCCCATCAAAATAACTTGCCAGTAGGTATCATCCCTACGCCTAAACAAAAAGAACTTATCCGTACATTCTCACTGCCTTCCAAGCTTGAAGATGCAGTAGAACTTGCTTTAATACCTTCTGAAAAACCGTTAGATGTACTCTATGCCAATGGTACAGTGGTACTGCAAGAAGTGGTAGTGGGTGATGCACCTCCTCTAGATGTATTTGACACAGCATTGGGTGAAAAAACCTATGTGGACAGAATCAAAATATTTTGGCGTACCATGCGAAAAGTCAAAACACTCCAACATACCCAAATGAAAATTACCGATGCCAATGATAATGAGATAAAACTCTCTGCAGTAGGTGTAGTAGGTTTGGAGTACCAGAACAATACCTTTGCTTCCAAACTCGTCTCCTCTCAACTGAGTGCCAGCGATGGTAAACTCTCTATGGTGATACTTTCACCGACGTCCATTATGCAATATATGGGCTATTTGTTTAAATCTTTGGTTTCACATTTGACACCTAGAGTTTTACCTCGTTCAGTTGGGTATATCCGTTCTTCCAAACTGAATGTAGAGACCAAAGAGCCGCTAAACGTACGTATTGATTCTCAAGAGATAGGTGTGACACCTGTGATGCTTGAGGTAGAAGAGAAGTCTTTGGCACTGAGTGTTGGAGAGAAATTTTGGGAAAGACAGGCTGAACAGACCGCAGGTAAAGACAGTATTAAGGTAGACCATCTTCCTTCAGATGAAGAGAGCAGTGCCTACTTGAGTAAAAGTATTCCATTCTTCTCTCATGCAAGTAGAGAACAGTATGCGAGCTTGTTTACCAACTTAAGAGAAGAGAGTAAGGTAAGCCAAAACTTTATGGTACTGCTTATTCTAGCTACCATGATAGCAACTTTTGGATTGTTTATTAACTCCTCCTCCGTGATTATTGGTGCGATGCTTTTAGCGCCACTTATGCAACCCATTGTGAGTCTGAGTATGGGTGTGCTTAGGCAAGATAGTACATTAGAGGTGAATGGGGCTAAAACCATAGCCATTGGCGTATCCGCAGTATTGGCAACGGCAGCACTTATAGCACTGTTTACGCCTATAGAGAGATTGACTTCAGAGATGGCAGGGCGTTTGAGTCCTACCATATTGGACCTTTTTGTTGCCATCGTATCAGGGGCAGCAGCTGCCTATGCAAAGTCAAATGAAAAAATACTTGGTTCTTTGGCTGGTGTGGCTATTGCTGTGGCATTGGTGCCACCTATTGCGGTCGCAGGTATAGGTCTTGGGTGGGCAGATTGGCATATGTTTTATTCTGCTTTTTTACTTTTTATTACCAACTTGGTTGGGATTGTACTTGCAGCGGCTTTTGTCTTTGCTATTTTAGGATTTTCTCCCTTGCATTTGGCAAAAAAAGGTATGTTTGTATGGCTGATTATCGTTGTGTTGGTCTCCATACCACTTTATAGTTCATTTAGGCAAATGGAAGAAGATATTCGTGTACAAAAAACCCTCTCCAATGTTGACTTTGATATAGGACGCCATCATGTCAAACTCACACATGTAGAACTGTTTCATCGTGCAAAAAAAGATGAGATACGTTGTGAAGTGATTAGTACAGGGATACTAAGTTCTGAAGAGAAAAGTGCACTCAAAGAGGCGATACTCAAAAGTATCAATCATGATGCCGTGCTTATTGTTACATTTAGGTATTTACTCTAAAATATCATGCAGTCTATTGGCATCACTCATCCACGAGTTGAGTGCAGCCCATTCCTCATTTTCAACCATCTTCTCACATTTTTTTAGTTCGGCTTGAAAACTATGAATGGCTTCTAAAACATTTGTTTTGTTTTGTCTAAAAATGTCTTCCCACATCTTTGGTGATGATTTGGCGATACGGCTCATATCTTTAAACCCACCACCAGCAAGGGCGATAATACTTTTTGAAGCCTCTTGTTGCATCACAGAATTAGCCAAGGCATAGGAGAGAGCATGGGGCATATGAGAGATAAATGCAGCATGTCTGTCATGCTCTTTGGCATCCATACAGACAATCTGCATACCGATGTCATCAAAAAGTGATTTTGCCACTGCTTCTTGGTGCTTGCCACTTTTTTCCAAATCACACAGGACTACTACTTTATCTTTATAGAGATTCTCTATCGCAGCATGAGGACCAAACTTTTCAGTTCCTGTCATAGGGTGTGCGGTAACAAAATTTTGTCGTATCTCAGAAGGAATAGATGCCGAGATTTTTTCTTTGGTACTTCCTAAATCTATCACAGTACACTGTGGTGCTAATTCACCTAGGTTTTGGGCTACAGAGATGATGCCATCTACGGGGATACTAAGAAAAATGATATCACAGACTTTGAGCATTTCTAAAGAGTTGACTACTTCATCAACAAGTCCCAGTTCAAGTGCTTGTTCACAATGTTTGGTATTATGGTCCAATCCAAGAAAATAATATTGTTTTGGAAGTTTTTTTAATGCAATACTGAGTGAACCACCCATAAGTCCCAAACCTACAAAACCTACTTTGGTTATTGACATACGATACCTACCAATTTTTTAAAATAGTATAGCATCATTTCTCTGTTTATTATGAGATTCTTATTGAAATAAAGCTAAAATATTAGCAAATTACACGAAGGCTTCATAATGATAAAAAAGATAGCACTTGTTTGGATGCTTATAGGTTCGTTCCTTTTAGCGCAGAAAGTCACACAGATTAAGTTTGAAGGGCTTGCCCACCTTTCACCTACGACAGCAAAAGAGGTTGCCGGAGTACATATTGGTGATGAGATTAATGCGGGGATGATTAATGAATCGATAAAAAACTTTTTCTCTCAAGGGTATTTTAAAGATGTGTGGGTTGACCAAAAGGGTGGCACACTTATTTATCACTTTAAAGAAAAACTTGCCATTGCCAATGTAGATATCAAAGGGTATGGTTCTGGAGATGATGGTGAGAAACTTCTTGCCGGTATCGGTGTGAAAAAAGGTGACCTTTATGACAACAGACGTATCAAAAAAGCAACCAAAACGCTGATCGCAAAACTTGAATCCCAAGGATATTACGACACAGTTGTTGATGTGAGTACAAAAAAAGTTGGTGAGAGTAGTATCGCTATTACTTTTGATGTCAACAAGGGTGAAAAAATTATCATTAAAAAAATGAACTTCGTGGGTGCAAAAGAACTTGACAAAAGCGATATTCAAACAGACCTTGCAAACAAAGAAGAGGATACACTCGGATGGATGCCATGGAGAAACAATGGTGAAGCAGCAGTGGATCAGTTAGAGTACGATGCACATAGAGTTAAAAATGCCTACATGAAACATGGATACTTAGATGCAAAAGTCAGCAAGCCACTTATGCGTGTTGATTTTGGTTCATACAATGCAGAAGTAGACTACCAGATAGCAGAAGGTGCACAATACACTGTAGGGACTATCTCTATTACAGAGAATATCGATGGATTGAACGCGGAAGATTTGAAAGATAAATTGGTACTTAAAGAGGGAAAAATCTTTAATATCAAACGTATGCGTAAAGATATGCAAAATCTTGAAGAAGCTGTAGGAAACTTTGGTTTTGCCTATGTACGTGTATCACCACAGATGAATAAAAACCCTGAAGCCAAAATCATTAACTTGAATTATGTGATTCAGCCAGGTGAACCAGTGACTATCAATGATGTTATTATCTCTGGGAATGATACAACGAAAGATAGAGTAATTCGTCGCTATATCTATTTAGCACCTGGAGATAAGTTTAATGCCAGAGATTTAAAAGATTCTAAATCTGCATTGGGTCGTACAGGGTTCTTTGAAAAAGTTGATATTCAAAGTCAAAGAATTTCAGAAGATAAAATTAACCTTCTTGTCAATGTAAAAGAAGCATCAACTAGTACTATCTCTGCAGGTGGTGGATATGGTTCCTACGAAGGACTTATGGTAAATGCATCTATTTCAGACAAAAACCTCTTTGGTTCAGGACTTAATACTACGCTTGGATTTGAGATTTCTAAAATTGCTACAAACTACAACCTCTCTTTTGTAAACCCAAAAATTTGGGACAGTATGTACAGTATGTCGTTTAGTGTATATAAGAGAGACTATGAATATATTGACTATACGCAAGATCAACTTGGTGGAACACTTTCTGTGGGTAGAGAATTTTATAGATATTTCCATGCCTCTGTAGGGATTGGATATGTTGATAATCAGTCTACCATCAATGAAGATGCTACAAATATTGTTCAAGATTTCCTTTATAATGACCAATATACAAAAACTTCAGGTTTTGCAAGTTTGAGTTATGACAATACAGATGATTTTTATGTACCTAGAGAAGGTATGAAAGCTGCACTTAATTTTGAATATGCACAGCTTTCCGGGGATGATGTAAACTTAACACTTTTCCCTGGTGGATATGGAAACTATTTGAAAACTTCCGGTAGGGTTGGTTTTTACTATGGTTTAGAAGATCTTATTGATTATGACATGATTTTACGTGCAAAAGGTAGGTTTACTTACATTGGACGTAATGATGGTGAAAAAATCCCTACAGCAGAAAAGCTCTTTATGGGTGGGGTTGGTTCAGTAAGAGGGTTTAACCCTTATTCACTTTCTCCATCATTGGTTACGGGTGAACTTGTTGGGGGTACAAAACGTATCTCAGGAAGTTTAGAAGCGAGTATCCCTCTTTCTGAAGCTGCTAAAATGCGTTTGGCATTTTTCTATGACTATGGGGTAGTAAGTCTTGATAGTGAAGTCAATATTGCTATCGATAGTGTTGCCAGATCTTCAACAGGTGTGGTACTCGAGTGGCAATCTGCCTTTGGACCGATTAACCTTATTTTTGCTTATCCACTTGATGATAAGCCAGGAGATAACACTGCAGTCTTTGAATTCTCTATGGGATCAAGATTCTAATTATAGGATGGGCATACTTGTGCCCATCACTTTTTTGCGCTTCATTTATATTTAGATATTTAAAATTTTATTTTTCGGTAAGCTACTTTCATCTTTTATGATGATCGCAAAAGGTATAGGCTTCTGTAATGATTTTACTTTCTCTTTTGCAAGATAGAGTGGTTTGTCAGAATTAATGGTCAGTGTACGATTTTCAAAGGTGAAATGTATGTCTGCAGAGTTCGATGCTTCATGCAAAAAGACGGTAAGTGTATAGATAAAGCTTAGCCATAGTACAGACTGCTTTTTGGGTAAAAGACTCTTATACTGTTCATAGAGAGGTTTATAGAGTAGTTCTTTACCATGTATGCGCAACAGTAGTGAGATGAGTACAATCTCTTTATGCGTAAAGCCATAATTTAACTCTTGCATGGCTATATAAAAGGCATGTTGATGTGCTTTATAGATGGTGAGTGTCTTTCCTATAGCTGAGAGTTTCAGTGCATATTGAAGTTCATCCATATAACGTAGCTCATCAGCTATATCTGTTTGCAAGACACTATAAAGATTTTTAGCAATTTTTAGTTTCATTTTACGTTTTTTCTCTATGGTAACCAATGGTTTAAATCGGTCAAGTATAGAGAGAATACTCGGATTTATCGTTTTGGGAAACTTTCCTTTTTCGTCACGCAAGAGTTGCTCTAAAAAGACACCCTCTCTCACACCTACAGCAGAGGAGACCACTTCTTTTGCTCCAATGTGAGAAAGAATTTCATTGAAAATGAGTGTTCCCTCTCGTATGGTATCATAACGGTTTTTTTTCAGTCCAAAACGTTTAAGGTTTTTGGCTGAAGAGAGAGGAATGGCATGCAGGTAATCCTCTTGTGCCTTAAGGGTATAAGTAAAAGCATGGAGTTTGTCGAAAGGGTAGTCTATACGTTTCATAATACCCTTAGAGAGTGTTCTTGCTGTACCACCTATACCTATGGCAAGCGCATGTTTAAAGTGTGAAGGAAGATGGTTTAACTCAGACTGTATAAACCCTATAGCCTCTTTATGTGCCTTACTTGCACTGCTTTTATCAAAAAAGAGTTCTTTGATTCTTACTGTACCTACATTGAGAGAGTAGCTGTCAACAATCCTGCCATTGACTATAAGTGCCATGTCTGATGACCCACCACCAATATCAATAGTAATACCATCAGTAACAGGGAGTAGATTATTTGCTGCTATCGCACCGAACAGTGCCTCTTGCTGACCATCTATCACTTTAATAGAGAGCCCTAACTCTTTATGTATCCACTGGGTAAATGCTTTACCGTTTGGTGCATCACGCAGGGCGGAAGTAGCAACACATAAAGTTTTATGGACTTGATATTTTTCAATGGTATGGAGGAAAGATTTGAGGGCTAAAAAAGCACGGGTGATACCAACAGGCTGGAGATAACCCTGTTTATCGTAAGTACCTTCACCGATGCGTACTTTGGATTTTTGTTCACAAATAAGGTGAAATCCATAGCGACTTGTTTTTTCAAAGATAACAAGTCTTGCCGAGTTCGAACCGATATCAATGATAGCAGTTCGTTTTGCCATCTTAAGACTCTAGCTCTTCTTGGAGTTTGTTGTACTTAAACATCAACTCTTCGACATTTTCAACATTGTCTGGGTCTGAGATAATACAATCTACAGGACATACCGCAATACACTGAGGTTCATCGAAATGTCCCACACACTCTGTACACATGTCAGGGTCTATAATATAGACTGGATCATTCTCTTCGATTGCCTCATTTGGACACTCTTCTCTACATGCGTCACACGCGATACATTCGTCAGTTATTACTAATGCCATTATTTGTTACCTTATGTAAGTTATTTTCAACTCACTTATTATTTATACGAGTTATAACCCATCATAGCTTATGGTTTATTTAAAAATTGGAGAAAAAAAATATATGTGAAGAAATTCTCTCCAAGAGGGAGAAAAAGGAGAGAGAAAAGGGTTCTTCATTAAGAGATTTTTTTAGGGAAACAGAAACGGTATCCACGTCTTCTTACAGTTTCTATCGTAGTAATGTCTAAAGGCTTGTCCATTTTTTGACGAATTTGGTTAATGGCAACTTCTATAACGTTTGGGGTGACAAGTTCAGGTTCTTCCCAAATAGCATCGAGCAGTTGTTCTTTAGAGACAATTTGATCTTTGTGCATGGCAAGGTGAGTAAGCACTTCAAAAGGTTTACCTTTAAGTTCTATCTCTTCACCCTGATAAATAATTTTCTCTTCTTCTGGGTTGATGATGAGATCTTCTATTTCGATGATATTAGAAACCCCAAAACGAAGTTTTGCTTCAATACGCACAAGTAGAATATCATTATCAATAGGTTTTCTAATAAAATCATCTGCACCAGAACGAAGTGCATGTATCTCACTCTCTTTGTCAGTACGCTCAGAAATAACTATCACTGATGTCTTATGTGCGTCTGTTTTGATAGTTGAGATAATATCAACACCCTGATCATTACTTTGTGTCCAGGCAAGAAGTACAAGGTCATAATTTCTAATGTCAAGATAATATTTGGCATCACCCATATTTTCAGCAATATCGGCTTGATAACCTTCTTCTATTAATGCATCAGAAAGTGCTTTTCCCTGATCCACTTCCTCTTCCATAATTAGTATTCTCATAACCTGAGCCTTTATATCTTTAAGATTTGTTTAATATTATAGCATAAAAAAGAGCGTTTTGAAAATTTTTAGAAATCCCAAGTATGACTTAATGCCACAGAACACTCTGGCAAGATGTCAGGTTTTGATATTTTGATGTGTAGTTTTTGTATATTTGGGTAGGTGGTAAAGAGGACCTCTTTTAGTCCAAGCAGTGCATTTTCCAGAAGTTCATAACGTTCAGTTTTGAGTTTTTCCTGGATAAGTAGTACCATATCGGCGTAGTCTATGAAGTGGTTGTCAGAGTATTCATACGAGGCTTGAAGATTGATGATGACACGTTGGGGTTTGTCTCGTTCGTAATCGAGTAACCCGATGATGACATTAAAAGTTAACTCCTCAATATGAATGGTCATAGCTTAGACCTTTCCTTCTTCTTTTTTAAAGATTCTCACAATATTTGGTATATGTTTATAGAAGATAATAAGTGCGATAATCCAAATAGGGGCATGAGAAATAATACCCGGTACTTCTGGGTACATCATATATGATGCGATGATAAATGCTACAAGTCCTATGAGAGAAGAGAGAGAAGAAATTTTAAGTCCTTTGGCTGCACCTAACCATACAACGATAGCAATGAGTGCAGGGATAGGCATCATTATAAGCAGTACACCAAAACCTGTGGCAACACCTTTCCCTCCCTCAAATGCTAAAAATGCAGAAAAACAGTGACCTACAACAGCTAACACAGCTATGGTCCAAAGTACACCTTCAGGTGCACCTAACATCTTTGCGACAAGTATGACGACTACACCTTTGATGGCATCAAGAAAAAGTGTTGCGGCACCTAGCTTTTTTGCAAGCTTAGGGTCTTTTTCTTTGACAACACGAAGTACATTTGTAGCACCTATGTTTCCTGAGCCAGCCGCCTTAATGTCTACACCGGCAAATTGTTTTGCCAGTAAGTATCCAAAAGGAATTCCTGCGATGAGATAAGCAGCAAGATAGAGCAAAAAGTTTTGATTTGAAAATAAGTCCATAATGAGTCCACAATTTATTTTATAGGGAACATCTAATAATAGGTGGTATCCACAACATCACTAGCTTTTGTCTAGGCTAGGCACTCTTTTGAAACCCTAGCCGTAGCTAAGGTGAAAAAGAGTAACAACGCATAGGCGAAAGCTAATGATGCCCGAAGGGTGGGCTTTGCAAATGCAATCTTGCACAAGATATTTCATCGTCTTAGCTATGGCTAGGACTCAAAAATCTCTTGCACAATCTTACATTTGCAAAACCCATTGTGGATATCACCTATTATTAGAGGTTCCCTATGTGCAATTTTAGCCGAATTTTGCTAAAATCCATACAACTAGAGTAATGACTCTCTATACAGCAGTTATAGACGAAAGGTATATATGATTGATTATAAAGCTGAAATAAGCAGATTAAAAAAAGACCTCGATGTTACAGTAGTAGCACACTATTACCAACGTGATGAAGTCTTTGAGATGGCAGATATTACGGGTGACTCTTTAGAGCTTGCACGCCGTTGTCAAGCCAATGACAATGAATGGGTTGTTTTTTGTGGTGTAGGTTTCATGGGACAGTCTGTTAAAGTGATAGACCCGGACAAACGTGTACTTATGCCCAAAATCGCCTGTTGTGCAATGGCACGTATGATGGATGGCTCTTATTTTGAAGAGTCAGTACAATACATGGTAGACAGGGGCATAGCAAGAGAAGACATCTTGCCTATTACCTACATAAACTCCGATGCTTCAGTCAAAGCAAAAGTAGGAGAGATGGGTGGATATGTCTGTACCTCTTCCAATGCCTTTAAAATTATAGAAAAAGGACTTGAGACGGGTAAAAAGATACTTTTTGTGCCAGACAGATGTTTAGGACAAAATTTTGCTATACAGATGGGACTGAAGTCCTGTGTCATTGGTGTAGAGAAAGATGGGCAGGAGTGTGACCCAAAAGAGGCAGATATCATCTGTTTTAACGGCTTTTGTTCAGTACACCAACTCTTTACAGTAGATGACATAGAGTTTTACCGTAACAAATTTCCTGGCATTAAAATAGCCGTACACCCAGAGTGTGACCCTGAAATAGTAAAAGCAGCAGACTTTTCTGGCTCTACCTCACAGCTCATCAAGTATGTAAACGACTTAGACCCAGAACAAAAAGTAGCCATAGGTACAGAGTACAACTTAGTCAACCGTATGCGTAAAGGTAACACTTATGTACTCTCTTCCACTAAACCAGAGTGTCCTACGATGAATGAAACGACTTTGGAAGATTTATATAACACTTTAAAATCCATAGAAGATGGTAAACCTATCAATGAGATAGTGGTGCAACCTGATGTGATTAAGTATGCAAATCTGGCACTTGAACGTATGTTGGCTATAAAATGAAAAATATAGATAAGCAGAGTCTCCAAAATGCCTATGCTCTGTTCGATAGTGGACATATTAACACTATTGAGATAGGAAGCACAAAAGGATTACAGCAGATACATCATTATCTTTTTGATGGACTTTATGATTTTGCAGGAGAGATTAGAACGCTTAATATCTCCAAAGGAAATTTTAGGTTTGCAAATAGCTTGTATCTAAAAGAAATCCTGCTAAAGATAGAAACTATGAGTGAAGATAGTTTTGAAGCTATCATAGCCAAGTATGTTGAGATGAATATTGCACATCCCTTCATGGAAGGTAATGGCAGAAGCATGAGAATATGGCTTGATATGATTTTAAAAATAAGATTACAAAAAGTAGTAAATTGGCAGTTTATAGATAAAGAAGCTTATTTGCAAGCGATGGAACGTAGTCCTATTAACGACTTGGAGCTTAGAACACTTTTGGGTAATAGTTTAACCAGCGATATTGATAACAGAGAGATTATTTTTAAAGGCATAGAGCAATCCTATTACTATGAAGGGTATGTTGTGGAAGATGAAAGCAAATAGCATCTTTGATTTTGGGTTCAAGGTTTAAAAAAGTAGAAGGGTCGTTTGTTACAAAGCAATGAAACATGAAACACCTGACCTTTTGGCGGCTTCGTGTAAATAATTAACACAGGACTCAGTAGAAACAGGACACCTTAAACATCTGGCATTTGCTAACTATTTAAGCAGTAGGGGAGAGGAAAATGAAAATATTTAGATGGATAGTTGGAATATTGGTTGTAATTGTAGTGATGTTTAATATCTCAAAAAAACTACTTTGTACACACGATAAAAAAGTAAAAGAGATAGCTCTACCTTTGGCGACAGTTATTATAAAACATATTGAAAAAAATGGGGTACATGAAGGTTTGAAAAATATCAAAGAGATATCATATGAGCTAAAGGATTGTAAAAAGACTTCAAATAAAATAGATAAAGGTGATCATATTACTGTAAAAGGAAGAGAGCGTTGCCACTTCCAAGCTAATGGCAAGACTTATTATCTAGAAGTTGAATATTCTTATAATGAGATGAAAATATATCCTACAGTTGTGTATATAGATATAAAACAATGTAAGACTACTTATGTATATAGGATTGAATACAATAGAAGAAAGGGGGAATGGACACATGGAAATTTCCCTCGTGCAAGTGTTTATTATGACTGGGATTCGTGGGTTTGTAATCCTAAACTATTTAGATTAACAGATTAGGGGGAATCAAGATAACTACAGAGCCACTTGCAGATTACCAAAAACAACCCACAATTTAAGCTAAATTAAATTTCAAAAAAACCTTTAGACCTCGATAAATGTTATAATACTTTACAACAAACATTAAAACTTTATCAAAAAAACTATAAGGCTTTTTATGAGAACCATTCTACCTAAGATATCTTCAAACCTATCTAAAATGTGGCTTAGAGTTGTCAATATTGAAAGTTCCCTTTT
>VCAW01000195.1 GCA_013607775.1 Campylobacterota bacterium
TTGTGAAAAACCAGAATAATTTATTTTGTAATAGTGTTGAAATGGGATTAAACCATTTCAACACCCTTTTCGCCTTTGGCTAGTGCGCCAATAACATATCCATCTGTATTTGCAAGCACTGCATCTACATCTTCAGGTTCAACAACCCATACCATTCCTACACCCATGTTAAAGGCTCTAAACATCTCTTCTTCTGCTACGTACTGAGACATGAATTCAAAGATAGGCAATACTCTGATGCTGTCCTTGTTTACAATCGCTCTCATACCCTCTGGAAGCACTCTAGGAAGGTTTTCTACGATTCCCCCACCTGTGATGTGGGCTAAGGCTTTTACATACTGTTTATTGGCTTTATACTCTTTTACGTAGATACGTGTTGGCTCTAGTAAAGTATCCACTAGTGGTTTACCTTCAAACTCTGTATCTAAGTCCATGCCAAGCTTGTCAAAAAATATTTTTCTAACAAGTGAATATCCGTTTGAGTGTACCCCTGAACTTGGCATTGCAATGAGTACTTGACCCTCTTTTACATTCGCCACAGTGTCCATCTCTGAGCGTTCTGCGATACCCACAGCAAACCCTGCTAAGTCAAAGTCATCATCTGAGTACATTCCTGGCATTTCAGCAGTTTCCCCACCAACAAGCGCACATTCTGAACGTCTACAACCCTCGGCAATCCCAGCTACCACATCTTTTGCATTTTCAGGAAGAAGTTTTCCTGTTGCATAGTAGTCAAGGAAGAACATCGGTGTACCGTTGTTACAAATAAGGTCGTTTACACACATTGCCACAAGGTCGATACCTACAGTATCTAATCGTCCACTCTCTATAGCAACACGGAGCTTTGTTCCTACACCATCTGTGGCAGAAAGAATAACAGGTTCTTTATATCCAGTTGGAAGTGCATATGCACCTGCAAATGAACCGATGCCTCCAATAACATTGCTATCAAAAGTAGACTTTACATCACTTTTGATGGCTTCTACAAACTCATTACCTGCATCGATGTCTACACCGGCATCTTTATATGAAATATCTGACATTAGTTATTATCCTTGGGAGTGTTTTTCATTGCTTCACATGAAGGGAAGATTTTTTTAAGTACGATGAGTCCTGGACACCATCCTGTAAGTCCTGCGATGACAAGCATAACCATCATCCCAAACTGTAAGAGAAAGGCTGCTTGAAGCATGAGTTTATTTCCTGCCATGCCCATTCCTGCTAGTCCCAGTACAAAACCTAAAATACTTGCTTGTATTAAACGTTGTATCTTTTCAGCACACATTTAAAATCCTTCATAAAAAATTACGCGTATTATATCTAATTTTAGCTGTTGAGTTTACGCCCCAACTTTTCCATTGATAGAGCGCATTTTGGCAAAGTCAAACCTGCTACTCTTCAGCAGAGAGCTCACATAACTAGTTAAGTTAAGAGTTAAGTCTGCGACCTAACTTCTCTTCGACAGAATGCACTTTTTACCCAGTCTGCCCACAGGTCCTTCACGCCAATCAATTTTAATGGAACTATAAACACGTCCACAGTCTTTCTGTAACTCTTCATACGCTTGATTAATGACAGCCAATACCTCTTCCACTGTTTCACCCTCAATGAGTGTGCCCATAGGGGTGAGTTGGTAGGCTAGTCCACTTTTATCTACGATATCCAATACTCTTGCTACAAAAGCACTTTTACTTTGGGTTTGTTCGGTCGGGAACATTGAAAATTCAACGAGAGCTGACATGAGGTAATCCTTATAATTCTTTTGGGCTATAATATCGTATGAATAATGAAAAGATGATAATTATCGGGGCGGGAGCTGCTGGTTTGGTGGCTGCCATTACAAGGGCTAGGGCAGGGCAGAAGGTACTTTTACTTGAACAGAACAACAAAATAGGTAAAAAAATACTTGTCTCTGGTAATGGAAAATGTAACATTGACAACAGATACATCACCCTAAACCGTTTTCATTCACAAAACCCTGACTTTGTAGCAAAAGTCTTGGAGGGCTATGACTTTCCTGTGGTAGAAAAGTTTTTCACATCACTAGGACTGGAACTTGTTGAAGGTAAAGAAGGGAAGATGTTTCCTGTGTCTTTACAGGCATCCTCTGTGGTAGAACTACTAGAGTATGAAGCCAAGCAATCAGGGGTGGAGATAGTTTGTAACTGTGCTGTTACGAACATAGAGAAAAAAGGTGACACCTTTACACTCAAAACCTCACAAGGTAAAAAAACATCTGAACAACTCGTTCTTGCTTCTGGTTCTCCTGCTGCCCCACAGCTGGGAGGTTCTAACTCTGGGTATGCCTTTGCTACCAAGATGGGGCACAGCCTCATACCAAGACACCCCTCGCTAGTGCAGCTCTGTTCTGAAGAAAGCTGGGTCAAAGGGTGTACAGGGGTAAAAGTAGCAGGTCTAGCCAAACTCTATGCCAACGGAGAGTACATCACAGAAAAAAAGGGTGATTTGCTCTTTACTAACTACGGCATAAGTGGCTTAGCCATACTTGACCTTAGCCGTGAAGTAAGCACAAGGCTGGCAGGCTTTGACTACTGTGAACTAAGCCTTGACCTTATGCCAGAATTTAGCAAAGAGAAACTGACTAACTTACTACTAAATAGAGTACAAAAAGAGAGTGAAAAGCCCCTAGGCTTATGGCTGCAAGGCGTTCTTAACAAAAAACTCATAGCTATCATTTTAGAACAGTCAAAGAGTAGGGTGAAGATAGAAAAAGAACTAAACAGAAAAGAGATAAACAAACTCGTACACACCATCAAAAACCTCAGACTCAGCATCAACGATACCAAAGGCTTCAAAGGTGCAGAAGTAGCCACAGGAGGCATAGACACCACAGAAGTCAACCCTCAAACCATGGAGTCAAAACTTGTGCCAAATCTTTACTTTGCAGGAGAGATACTGGATGTGGATGGAGATAGGGGAGGGTTTAATTTTCATTGGGCTTGGGTGACGGGGTTGAGGATAAATCAAAATTTAAAGGATTAAAATAATGGAAATAGATACAACAATTAATATATCAATACTCATATCAGCTTGTTTGGCAATAAGTAGGTTGGATGGTAAATAATTATTTTAAACGAAGACATGAGATTGCAAAGAAAAGACTTGAATATAGACTAGAAGCACTTCATTCATTTATACCAGTTTATTTGTCATTATCTAAGTCTTCTAGTCCTTTTATTGATGACCCAGAACTAAACAAAAAATTTAATGATGCAAGTATTAACTTTCAACTTTATGGTTTTGAAGACGAAATAGACTTATTAACTTCTTGCCAAGACTCTATCATGTCTAATAATGGGAAGAAAGCAACAGACGCATTAAATAAATTAATTGAGCTAGTAAAATATAGAATAAGGGATGAACTAAAACTACCAAAACTTAAATAGTCTTTTAGTTTGCTGTAGATTTGGTTGAACGGCGTGAGTGAAGTGAGGGAGTGTACGCATAGTACATGACCGAACGAAACGAAGCCGTTCAGCCGAAGATGCGGTGAAATAAAAAAACTATTTTGAGTTCTTTTTATCTCTTGCTAGACGCTTTCTCACCACTGGGTCAAGTGATTTCTTACGAATACGAATAGACTCAGGTGTAATCTCAACCAACTCATCATCTTCTATCCATTCCATAGCTGACTCAAGAGTGATAGCTCTTGGTGTAACAAGCTTAATGGCTTCATCAGCACCTGATGTTCTCATGTTTGTCAATGCTTTACCTTTAAGTGGATTCACATCTAAGTCACCTGGTCTTGCAGACTCACCGATAACCATACCTGAGTATACTTTGTCTTGTGGGCTGATAAACATTACACCACGTGACTGAAGGTTAAAGATAGAGAAGGCTACGGCTTCACCATCATCCATAGATACCAATGCACCTGGTGTTCTAGACTCTACAGAACCTGAATATGCTCTGTACTCTAAGAATGAGTGGTTCATGATACCTTCACCTTTTGTGTCAGTCAAAAACTCTGAACGGAAACCAATAAGCCCACGTGCAGGGATTTCAAATTCAAGTCTTACAGTACCGTCTGGCATAGGGTTAAGAGAAGTCATGTTCGCTTTTCTTTTTCCTAGTTTTTCTATGGCAACACCTTGGAACTCTTCAGGAACATCAACAACGAGGTGCTCAAATGGCTCCATCTTCACACCATTTTCTTCTTTGGTTACAACTTCTGGACGAGCAAGCATAAACTCGAAACCTTCACGTCTCATGTTTTCTGCCAAAATACCGATTTGGAGTTCACCACGACCTGAAACTTTGAAAGATGCATCTCCCATTGGTTCCATACGCATTGCGATGTTTGTCTCCATCTCTTTTTCAAGACGCTCTTTGATTTTGTTTGAAGTAACGTGCTTACCTTCTTGTCCAGCCAACGGTCCGTTGTTTACAGACATGATAACTGAAAGTGTAGGTTCTTCAACGTGCATAGGGTCAAGTGCTACAGGATTTACTGGATCACATACTGAGTCACCTACATCAATGTCGTTAAATCCAGCAATCGCTACGATATCACCCGCTTCTGCTTCATCGATATCGATACGCTCAAGACCTTTAAATCCGATAAGTTTAGAAACTCTTGATTTAGACTTAGAACCATCAGCTTTTACAAGAAGGTACTCATCACCTTTTTTCACTTTACCGTTAAAGATACGTGTAATACCGATACGTCCAACAAAGTTATCGGAATCAAGTGTAAACACCTGTGCTTGTGTGCCTGCATCTGGTGAACCTACAGGATAAGGTACTTTTGTCAAGATAGCTTCAAAGAGTGGCGTCATATCTTTACTTTCGTCTTCCATTTCCCATTTTGCATAACCATCTCTAGCTGCTGCGTAAAGCACTGGAAATTCAAGTTGGTCTTCGTTTGCATCAAGGGCAACTAGAAGGTCAAATACTTCGTCCATTACTCTGTCTGGCTCTGCACCATCTTTATCGATTTTGTTGATAACAACTACGGGGATAAGACCAAAAGCAATCGCTTTTTTCAAAACGAATTTAGTCTGAGGCATAACACCTTCTTGTGCATCAACCAAAAGAAGTACACCGTCTACCATTTTAAGAACACGCTCAACCTCACCACCAAAATCGGCGTGACCCGGAGTATCGATGATGTTAATCTTGTGATCACCATAGGTAATAGCAGTATTTTTAGAAAGAATGGTAATCCCTCTTTCTTTTTCGATAGCATCAGAGTCCATCGCTCTCTCTTCTACCTCTTGGTGTGCTTCGAAAGTTCCTGATTGTTGGAGAAGTTCGTCTACGAGTGTTGTTTTACCGTGGTCAACGTGCGCGATAACGGCAATGTTTTTAATTTTTTGCATAATATTTCCTGAAATTAAGGGATGAACCTTATAAATTTGCGCGAATTATACCCAAAAGTTACTATAGTATAGATTTTTCTTATGTTTTGTATATTTTTTTGGTGCTGTAAGGGTACAACACCCTACAAGGACAAGCCATAAATTTCATGATAGGTTTTCATCGCATAGCGGTCAGTCATCGCGGCAATGTAGTCTGCAATGACACGCTCTTCTTTACGCACTTCAAAAAGCTCTTTTTGGTGTGGTGGCAAAAGGTCGTTGTCATCTCTAAAGGCTTTGTAGAGTCCTTTGATGCACTGCTTTCCTGCGTACATTTTTCGGGCTATTTTTTCATGGGTGTAGAGTCTGCTAAAAAGTAGTTTTTTAAGTCTTTTTAGTTCTGTGGCAGTCTGCTTTGAAAAGCCTACGGGGAGTTTGTTTGTTGCATCTAACGTTGCTACGATAGGGGTACTTTGACGGTGCTTTGTTGCTCCCTCGTTGGAATTGGCTATAAAATCTTCAACCAAAAGCTTAATAAGCCCTGCAACAAAACGATGACGGTAGAGTTTTTCACCTCGTGCTACTCCCTCACGTTGTACCATCTCATCGACACGTAGACACAATGGGTCTTGAAGCAAATCATCAAAAGTAATGAGCCCATATTTAATGCCATCGTCTATGTCATGTGAGGTATAGGCTATCTCATCCGCATGGTCTACTACCATCGCTTCTAGGCTGGGGTGTTTGTCTAGTTTAAAACGTTTGTCCAAGTCATCCAAAAAAGGCTTTTTGTAAGGGTAAGAGTGTTTCATAACACCTTCTAAAGTAGCAAATGTAAGGTTCAAGCCATCAAACTCTTTGTAGCGTTTTTCCAGTTTGGTTAAGACCCTAAACGACTGAAAGTTATGCTCAAAACCCAAAGGTCTGCCATCAGCTTTGAGTTGTCTGTCAAGTTCGTCACCACCCACATGTCCAAAAGGCGTGTGTCCCAAGTCATGTGATAGGGCGATGACTTCTGCTAGGGTTTCGTTAAGTTCCAACATACGTGAAAGGGTACGTGCTATCTGGGAGACTTCAAGTGAATGGGTAAGACGTGTACGAAAGTAGTCACCCTCGTGGTTTAGAAAAACCTGTGTCTTATACTCTAAACGTCTGAATGATGAACAGTGAAGCACTCTGTCTCGGTCTCTTGCATAGGGGTCTCTAAAATCTTCTTCAAAACCAAAAAAACGTTCGTTGTATTGCATTGTATACCTTTAGTAAACCCAAAGACGAAAATAGAAAATTTGGAGTAGTTGCAATGCTCGTGTTTGTGGTTTTGTATAAAATTTGAGGTGCACCCGAAGGTTCGTTGATGATTTTATGTGAAGTCCACGAATACGATGATTGTGACTAATCCTTTTTTCTATTTACGGATTTGGGTTAAATATTGCTATAATTGTAGCAAATTATCAGAGGTTTATAGCATGGAAAAAATAACAAAGTATCACATAGAGTATGAAAAACCAAAAGTAACCCTATTGCAACAGTCTGGTCTGGGTGTCGCTGAGATAGCAGCACGTACCTGTTATGACTCTTTTGAAAACTCTGAAAATGCTTGTGTGAAAAATGCCATGACCTCTATGGATACCGATGCTATCAATTCCATCGATGACTCTGAGCTTCTGAGCAATCTTGCCTGGGTGCATCACCATCACTCTATCATCGAACATGCAACACTGAGTTTTTTAATACAAGGCACAAGCAGGGGCGTCCTGCAAGAGCATGCACGACATAGACTCCAAGCTATCTCTGTACGCTCCACTCGTTACACTATGTCTTCTGTGATTAATGCCTTTACTGCCTCTCAAGAGAGTGAAGATGGTTTTGCTTTCTTTTTAGACAAAGTGTTGGCATTAAATCTTTTTGTTATTACAGACAAAGAGTATTTAAAAATAGAGATACGTTCTATCTACGATAAATTTATGTTCCAATACACACGTAACCCTGACTACCTTAAAGATGCTGTAGCAAAATCTTCACTCCCTTTTGTAGAAGAGTTTAAAGGTGATGCCCAAGCACTTTACAATGCTCTAGAGTGCGGGAAAAAAAAGCGTAACGTAGGAGATGGATTTAAACACATTGTTTCAGACAACTGGAAAGTCGATATGGTGGTTACCTTTAACATCAGAAGCCTCAAAAACTACTTTGATTTGCGTGACTCAGGTGCTGCATGGTTCCAGATACAATGGTTAGCCGAAGAGATGAAAAAAGTCACCCCTGTCAAATACCTCAAACTCATCGACAAAGAGCATAAAAACAGTTAATTTACTTGTTAGAGCCACTTGCAGATTACCAAAAACAACCCACAATTTAAGCTAAATTAAATTTCAAAAAAACCTTTAGACCTCGATAAATGTTATAATACTTTACAACAAACATTAAAACTTTATCAAAAAAACTATAAGGCTTTTTATG
>VCAW01000196.1 GCA_013607775.1 Campylobacterota bacterium
AGTATGGCTACTTGACCTTCTTTTACCACACCAAGTCCTGCTGCACCTAACTGCTCGTCTTACACCACCCATGACAACTTGCGTCTGAGTAGAGAGTCCTGTCTCTTTAGCTGCCTCTTCTGTGACATTTCCCATCACACTCCCTGTCTCCAAGACAGGCGGAAAAATATCAGATTTTATGCCTACCTTTTCTGCCATAGCAGGTGACCAGTTGCGTTCTTTTAAAGAAAATATACCTGTTGTCCCACCATTGCTAGGGTCAGTAGCGATGACACCTGAGAGCTTTGCCAGTATCCAGTCACCTATCATACTCACAGAAGCTACTTTTATATAGAGTTCAGGTTCATGATTTTTCAACCAAAGTAATCTTGGTAAAGCACCCAAAGCAAAGGTCTGTCCAGACTCTACATAAAATGCCTCTTCTATGCCTTCATATTGTTCTTTTAAAAAACGTACCTCTTTGTCTGCTCTGGCATCCACATTGGCAACACCCCAGATAGCTTCACCCTCTTTGTCATACACCACAATGCCCTCACGCATAGAGGTGGCAGATACGGCTAAAATATCAGAGCCTTTTAATCCTGCTTTTTCAAGTGCTGTTTTTATGCACCATACAGCCAAATCCCAGTTTTTATCTACATCAAAAGTCATAGACTTTGGCACAGCTTCTACTTCTAGATGTATCCACTCTTTTTGTGCCACAGAGATTTGATTGCCTTTGGTATCAAAGATAACTGCCCTTACCGAGCCTGTACCTGCATCTATTGCCATGAGATATTGCATGGGGACTCCTATAGTGCTTGTTTGAGTTTTGCTTGTTCTAGTTCCCAATACTCCATATCAAAACTATCTGATATAGAGATACTCTGATAGCCACCCAATTTATCGGCATGAAGTACTGCCATCATGGTATGCTCTACCACATCATTAATGACCTCTGCTTCTTTTTGTGTCTTTCCAAAAGTCACTATACCGAAGTCCTTTATCACCGCATACTTAGGGTTTGTATCGAGCATAATTTCATCTGTTTTGTATGCATTAAAGTAGGTCTCGTACGCCACTCGGTAATGTCTTAATGCATCTTCTACATCCCAATCTTCCAGTACCAAAGGCACACGTTTAGTTCTTATGATATGTTCAGGCGTAAGCACCCCACGAGTCACTTTGGCTCGGAGATTCTCTTGTGATGCATAGTGCAGTGCCAATGGTGTTTGATTGACATGTATAAATTTATCTATCTTTAAATCATCCAAGTCAAATGCTTTAGGGGTCATCTCATCCAATTCTACCTTAGCATGCTCTTCTAAAAATGCTTCTGCTTTACTTACCGCTTCTATCATCTTATCGTACGATTTTTTTGCA
Organism: Campylobacterota bacterium; assembly: GCA_013607775.1. Classification (GTDB taxonomy): domain Bacteria; phylum Campylobacterota; class Campylobacteria; order Campylobacterales; family Sulfurovaceae; genus Sulfurovum. The sequence continues at coordinate 1,363 of VCAW01000196.1, forward strand.
TCATTATCAAAGGTGAAAATGCCATGGTTATGCAAGATGATTCCCTCGCAGGCATCCCAGTCAAAATCATGCTCTGTCATCTCATAAATCTTCTGAGCCAAAATAAACCCAGGCATTACATAAGGAACTATAAGAAAATTAGGATAGAGTTTTTCTATACTCTCTTTGCCCTGTTTAGAGTTGCTTATAGTCACCACAGCATCTGCATGGGTATGGTCTACCACCTTAAATGGTATGAGTGCGTGAAGTATCGCTTCTACAGAGGGGTTGGGTGCGGTTTTGTCTATCATCGCTGCTTTTTGTCCGCTTACCATGTCAGTATCTGAAAGATTTTTCATCTTTGCCATCTCTAATAGTGTCTCCATCTTTACAGGAGCAAAACCTTCTGCCTTTATGCTTACCAAGTCCCAACCTGAGCCCTTCACGTAGAGTATCTCTTCACCATTTACCATACTTTTTACAGAAGTATTGCCTCCTCCATGCAGTACAAGTTCATCACTTTGTCCTAACAAATTAGAGGTATACACACGCATATCAAGGTCAGTTTTACACATCTGTGCCTTCGCATCATCCCATAGATTTTTCACGCGCTATCCCAATACTTCTAAATTGTCTGTATATTTGTGCTCACAGTATGGCTCATAACTTGACTTGTACACGGCATAGTGTGCTGAAGCCTTGTGTCCGTCAAGTGCCGCTTCATCTTCCCATGACTCATACGCCATAAATTTTCTAGGATTGTCAGCATATTGAAATATCTCATAAAATATCACACCCTTTTCTGCTTTACTTGGCTCCACCATCGCAGAAAGAAGATCTTTCATCTTTGCTATGCTTTCCGCATCATCTTTTGCTATGAATGTTACGCGTTTTGTGATTGTCATTGTTTTCTCCATTTTTTTATTTTTTTATTTTACTCATTTTCACAGCGCATTCGCTTACGCCGTCTCATATACCAATACATAAAGCCACCACCAAGAAACAATCCACCCAATACCTGTACCCAAGCAGAGAGAAGTATACTTTTATGAACGATAGTTTTGTGCATGTCATTATCTATGTTTACACCTGCAAATTTCGCTGTATGCACCATGAGTGAGACTGCCAAGTCTTTGCTTGGGAGTTCTTTATGACATGCTAGACATGCGCCTTGACGGTCAAGTTTATCTAAGGTTTGTTTGTCAAGTGCTTGAGAGAGTTTCCAGTGGTTTCCTACTGTTTGCACCTGTGTACCATTTTCATCTATCATCACTGAGTAGTCATGCTTTAGATTTGGTATGGCAGGTATCTGCTCGTCCACTTGTTTGACCAAAAGTTTTTTTTGGGCATCCATGAGGTCGACAATGGTTGTCTTGCTCTGATCTGCAAAATACTTCCCACCATTAACACCTTTCCCTTGTGCTTTTAAGCTTGTATGACAACTCTCACAGGTACGTGACTTTTTACTTACAGTATGTGGTTGCACAGGAGACATCACGATGGAGTTTACTCCCTCTTTATCTGCTTTTACTGTACCATTGTTTTCTACACCTTTAAGCTTCCAAATGTGGTTTTGAAGCAAAGCATTGCCATCTTTACCTATGACAGTGAGTGTCACTTGACATCCTGGAATTGTAGGAGAGATGCGTCCTTCTCCATTTTGAGAAAGAGCTGGGTCTTCCCAACGTAAGTAGGAACGTGTTTCTGTCACCTTTCCATCTACCAAGAAGTCTTTGAGGGTATCCACCTCTCCTGTTTTCCCATTGACATGGTGTTTCGATGCCGCCAGATAGTCTGGATTTTGTTTTCCTCCTGAGTAGTCTACCTTCACATGACAACCATAACACTGTGGTGCCCATGTTGCATGGCAGGTGTAACACTCCAACTTATCCGTATGCGCTTCTATCTGATCCATCGCCACTAAACCCTCTTTGGAGATTTTTTCTTCTTCTTTTAGAAGTTTAAGGGGTTTAAGTTCGATGTCTTTCCCTGAAGAGAGATGCATCAGTACCTTGTTGCCTTTACGTACCGCCTTAGTCAGAGGGTTTCCTCTGGCTGAAAGTAAGAAACCATCTCCTCTCTCTTTAGGGATGGCACCTTGTTTCAAGTACTCTGCCAACGATTTGGTTGTACCTCTTGCTTTGCCTGTTTTAGGCGTGGTGGCAAACTCATCACTATAGCCTAATGGCAACTCCCAAGGGTATTTCTTCGTCGTTCCGTGGCAGTCTTGACACTCTATCTCCACAGCACCTAAGTTCGCACCTCTTGCAAAGCCATCTCCATGCATATCGTTAGAGGTATGACAGTCTTGACAGAGCATCCCTTTGGAGTAGTGTATATCCTCTGTAAGATGCAAATAACGCTTCGTATGTAACTTTGGTTGTCCATTACCTTGAGCGTCAAAGGTGGCTTTATACTCTGTCTCCATCAATCCTTGGTAACTTACCCCGATACGCTTACCACGGTTATGACATGTCGTACAGGTCTCTACAGGAATGCCTGAATAGTTCACATCATGCACAGAGACTTTCACGTCACGAGAAGACTGAATAACATGCACCAACATATGCCCGTCTTCTTGTGTGGGGATACTCGTGTCTTTACCTTCATAAAGTCCTGCATTAGAATAAGGCACATGACAAGAAGCACAGCCTATCCCTCTGTAGTCTCCTCTTCTTTTTCGTCCTTTGCCCCCTGTGTGACAACGCAAACACTCTTGACGCAAATAGGTATACACCGAAAGTGATGGATCTTTCTCTACCTCCTCGGCAGTAGGTGCCGCAGGTAGTTCTTTGGTTACATCAAGCATAGCTTGGGGTTCTTGTTTTTGGAGCTTTGCCATATAGGCTTTGTAAACCTCTGTACCTTGGCGTTCATGCAGTGACTTGGTACCAAAGTTTGTGTAGGTGTGCTTATACCCCTCTTTTGCACCAAATCCCCACATGGCACCGTGGATTTTCCCTTGCTCTGTTGCCATAAGGTTGTTCTCTTGGGCAGCTACTTGATTAGGGTGACACATCCCACAGGTATTTTTGTTTATCCATGGACTTGCAGGATAAGGGTAGTATTCTTTAGGGCCTTCGTGGGTTTTAAAATACGCCAAAGTCCCCTTATGTGCCTCTTCTTTTTGCGTCGCTTCGGGGTTACCTCCATGACAGACGATACAGTCATTTCCTTTTGCCCCTGCTTCATCTGCTTTTTGCAAAATGGCTTGCATCATGCCTGAGTTTTTATCACGAATATCTTTAATGCCTGCATGGCAGACAATACACTCATTTTGTAACTGCGCTACCAAAAGGTTTCCAAAAACTAAGAAAAAAAGGATGATTATTTTCATCTTCACAACTCCTACACGAAAGTCTATTATTATAGCAGGTATTCATATTAGATTTACACGAATATGCTATAATTTACTAATTGAACCCTCTAAATAACCTAGACATTCACAATGGGTTTTGCAAATGTAAGATTGTACAAGAGGTTTACAAGTCCTAGCCATAGCTAAGTCGCAGTAAATATCTTGTGCAAGATTGCGTTTGCAAAGCCCACCCTGCGGGCATCACTAGCTTTCGCCTAGGCTAGAGATGTTGTGAACATCTAGGTTATTTAGCGGGTTCAACTCTATAAAAACTGGACGTATGTATGAAAAAACTTCTTTTACTTGGGTTTCTTGCCCTGTTCACATTTGCTCATGCAAAAATGGTAGATGGCATTGCATGTATTGTTGAGAGGGAGTGTATTACTTCTGCTGAAATACGTGCTATCCAAACACAATATTCTATCTCCAAAAAAGAGGCCCTCAATCTTCTTATACAAGACAGGTTACAAAAATCTGCCATGAGAGATATTGTCATTGATGAAAAAGTGATTGATAGTAAGATATCAAGCATCGCTGCACAAAACAATCTTACTGTGCCTAAAATGCAGAAGATATTAAAAGAGCAAGGTACCTCTTGGGAAAAATACCGCTCAAGCATTAGAAATGCTATGAAAAAAGAGAAGTTTTTTCAAGAACATGTAGTCAATACCATCCCCGAACCAAGTGAAGATGAGCTCAAACTCTACTATACAAACCATAAAGAGCAATTTATCTTGCCAAGTACGATAAACCTCATCGAGTATAGTGCTAAATCAGAGCAAAAAATGAAAGATTTTTTACGCACTAAAGATACAAAGAAAGTAAAAAGCCATCAAGTCACTAAGTCAACCAAAGATTTAAACCCTACACTTCTTAGTACTATTTTACAAACACAAGACGGCTCATACACTCGTCCTTTTAATGCCGGGGACAAATATATCAGCTACAAAGTGCTTTCTAAAAGTGGTGAGATTACTATGCCTTTCGAGTCTGCTAGAGGTGCAGTTGCTGCAAGATGGAAAAAACAACAACAGACAAAAGCAATCAAAGATTATTTTGAAAAGCTTAAAACAAATGCTGACGTGCAATATATAAAAAGATAAGGAAAAACATGGGATTAAAATCCGATAAGTGGATACGCGAAAAATCAATCAATGAAGCGATGATAACACCTTTTTGTGAAGGTTTGGTAGGAGAGGGTGTTGTCTCCTATGGACTCAGTTCTTACGGGTATGACATTCGTGTCACAGATGAATTTAAAATCTTTACCAATATCAATGCCGAAGTGGTAGATCCAAAAGATTTTAACGAAAACAATGTTGTTGACTTTAAAGGTGACATCTGTATTGTACCGCCTAACTCTTTTGCACTTGCTAGAACCGTTGAGTACTTTAAAATGCCTAAAGACACTTTGGCTATTTGTCTAGGTAAAAGTACCTATGCACGTTGTGGTATCATCGTTAATGTCACGCCATTTGAGCCAGGCTTTGAAGGGCATATTACCATCGAGATATCTAACACCACTCCACTACCTGCAAAAATCTATGCCAACGAGGGTATCGCACAAGTTCTTTTCCTTCAAGGAGATGAAGAGTGTGAAACAACCTATGCAGACAGACGTGGTAAGTACCAAAGTCAAACAGGTATCACATTACCAAGAATTCTCAAAAAAGACGTTTAGTCTTTTTTAACTATAAATCACTCCCCTTAAGATAAATCTATTATAATTTATTACCATAAATTTTATATATAAAGGGGAAAGTATGGCATTTTTTGATTTTTTAGGTAATGCAGGTAAAAAACTGCTCGGTAAAGGTGATGACAACGAAGCCATCAAAAATGAGATAGAATCTAGTTTTTCTGAACTTCCAGTGCAAGGTTTGGTTGTAGAGGTAGATGATGATACTGTTGCGCTAGGTGGTGTTGCTACAGATGGCGCAACAAAAGAAAAAGCGATTCTCATAGCAGGAAATGTTGAAGGCATCTCAAAAGTAAATGCTGACCAGCTGGTGACACTGACACAAATTTCTGAAGAGAATGTACGAGAAGAAGAGGTTTTTGAACCTGTATTCTACACCATTCAAAAAGGTGATACACTTTGGGGTATCTCTTCGGAGTTCTACGGAAACGGTAGTAAGTACCCTCTCATTGTAGAGGCCAATCTTGAAGTCATCAAAGACGCAGACCTCATCTATCCGGGTCAAGCGATTCGTATACCTGAACTTATCGTTTAGGTACGCTACGCTTTCTCTTCATCCTCTTGATAAATAGAGAGTGAAGGGAAAGCAAACTCCAAATGATTCTCTTCTAAAATATCCATAATTTTATACATCACATCTTCTTTTACTTTTAACCACTCATTCCAATCTGTAGTTTTGGAAAAACAATAGACCAATATGTTGATACTTGATTCAGAAAACTCGTCCAAATAGACAAGTAAAGTTCTTTTTACTCCTAAAGAATCTTCTCTTGAAACAAGTTTTGCACTCTTGTTCAAACGTGCACTGTAACTTGTATTTTCTGTTGCTATACCTTTGTGCTCTTTAAGCATTTCACGAATAGCTTCAATAGCTGTTGAGAGATCAGATGCTTTAGAATCATACTTCACGGCTAACTTCATTTTGATTCTACGCCCAATGACCCTTCTGCTCCAGTTCTTTACATCTCCATTTGCCAAAACGCCATTAGGAATAGAAATCATCGCATTATCAAAAGTACGCAGTGTTGTTACCCGTAAACCTATCTCTACCACCGTACCTTCTTTCCCATCTACCACTATCCAATCACCTTGAGAAAACATATCACTCATCAGTATAGAGACTGTACCAAAAAAGTTTGCAAGACTCTCGCGTGCGGCCAAGGCTACTGCAAACCCCCCAATCCCCAGTCCAGAGAGTACTGCAGTAAGATTGACTCCGGCAAGATACAACACAAGCAATAGACCAAAAATGATAATAAGAAAATTAATAATTTTCAAAGTAACATTGATCATTTCATCTTTTATCTTTTTATCGGCATGGTCTATACTTTCTAATTTCACACGTGCAATACTGTTAATAACCTGATAAAAAATAAGGGTTGAGAACAGACCATAGATAATGTTAAATATTTGACTCATTAAAGTAAACGTACTAAAATCATAATAGATATAGAGTGCCAACTCTAAATTAATAATCAATAACAACGAAGTAATAGGAAAACGGATATCGCTAAGAATCTCTTCCGTATAGCGTTTCAGATAAGTGGTTTTAAGCAAAACTTTCTCTATCACTCCATATAAGACTCTACGTATAAAATAGATGATAAACGAAACGAGTAAAATGAGTACAATTTTAACCATATCTAACCCTACTACCTCTAACCACTCATCAATACGTTTTACAACAGGGTTATGATTAATATAGTTCATAGAGGAAAGAAGTCCGTATTGTGCATACTTATTTAGTCGGTACATCTTTTTATCAGAAAGAGAAAGATACTTTAAAATATCAGAATTAATTTCAAACAATGCATAATAGTCACGAATATTTTTTTGTGCTGCTTTGAGTATTTTATTGTTCTCTTTTTTCTTCAAGTATTGTTTATAATCTACATCCTCAAGAGCATGTATTTCTATCTGGCTTTGTGCGAACAAATCACTCATCTTTTTTTCAAAATCATCTATATCATAATAATCCAAAGCCTGAATAATTTCACGTACCATTCGGTTTTGAATTTGAATAAGTTTATAAGATTTTACAAGCACTTGATCTCGTATAACCGCATACTCATTATGCATACGTTTATTAATACGTATCATTCTTTCTAAGCCAAAAGTTTCCGTATCATATTTCTTTGGATTGCTTAAAAACTCATTTTTATTCAGCAAAATATCATTGAGGATGCCGTCATAAAATGCTTTCTCTTCTGCAGCAACTTCTTGAATACGTGCCTGCGTCATATTATTTTCATCCATCTTGTAGGCAAGATGTAATAATTTTTGAGTCCATGGTTGAAACTCTGCATGAAGAGCAGTCAAAGAGAGTAATCCTATCATTAAAAATACAAATAATCGTTTGATAATATCTTTCCTTTACTAGCGTAGAATCACTATTTTTTATACTATTATATATGATTTTCCATACAACTATGCTACAATGCCAAAAATTCCATATATAAAGTAAGTGATAAATGAAAAATTTAATTATCGTCGAATCACCGGCAAAAGCACGTACCATTACCAATTTCTTGGGCAAAGACTATAAAGTTATCGCTTCAAAAGGACATATCCGTGACCTCCCTAAAAGTACCTTTGGAATTACTATAGATGATGAGACAGGAGATCTCGTACCCAAGTATTCTATTCCTAGAGATGCGAACCCTACGGTTAAGGAACTCAAAAAACTGGCAAAAGAAGCTGAAACTGTCTATATCGCGACCGATGAGGATCGCGAAGGAGAAGCGATTGGGTACCATATCGCAAAAGCCATTGGCAAAGAACCTACAGAACTTCCACGTATCGTCTTTCATGAGATTACCAAGTCTGCTATACAGCATGCCTTAGAGACACCACGTAAGGTAGATATGGACTCTGTAGATGCGCAACAGACAAGACGTCTGCTTGACCGTATAGTTGGGTATAAGCTCTCTCCTTTACTTGCATCTAAAATCCAAAAGGGCCTTAGTGCTGGTAGAGTACAGAGTTCTACACTTAAACTCGTTGTAGACAAAGAACGTGAAATAAAAGCTTTCAAACCAGAAGAGTTCTGGACGATAGATGCACTGTTCCAAAAAAACATTGACGCAGTCATTTATGACTATAATGGTCTTAAAATAGACAAACTCACTATCAAAACAGAAGCAGATGCTACAGAGATAGTCACAGCTGCTAAAAGTGAATCTTTTACCGTTGCTTCGATAGAAAAAACAAAGCGTAAGACAAAAACACCTCCACCATTTATGACCTCTACCTTGCAACAGGCAGCCTCAACGCAATTAGGGTTTTCTCCTAAAAAGACGATGATGGTTGCACAAAAACTCTATGAAGGGGTAAAAACAGACCAGGGAACCATGGGCGTCATCACCTATATGAGAACTGACTCGATGAACCTTGCAAAAGAGGCAGTAGAATCTGCGCGTGAATATATCAAAACGCAATATGGAGACAAATACCTTCCAAGCAAAGCAAAAAACTATGTCACCAAATCAAAAGGTGCACAAGAAGCCCACGAAGCTATCCGTCCTACTATGGTACACTTTGATGCAAAAATGGCAGCAGACTATCTTTCTGTCGATGAACTCAAACTCTATAGACTTATCTATAACCGTTTCTTAGCTTGTCAAATGACAGAAGCAGAGCTAGAGTCACAAACGATTCTCTTTAAAGGTGACACCTGTACCTTTAAAGCATCAGGAAGAAAACTTCTTTTTGATGGTTTTTACAAAGTTACAGGACATGGAGATAAAGATAAACTTTTACCAGACCTTGAAAAAGGACAGGCAGTGAGTCTTGATGATATCAAACAAGAGCAACACTTTACCGAGCCTCCTGCACGATATAATGAAGCAAGTCTTATTAAAAAACTAGAGTCTCTTGGTATTGGTCGTCCAAGTACCTATGCGCCTACTGTTACAACGCTGCAAACACGTAAATATATCGAGTTAGAGAAAAAACGTATACACCCTACTGAGATAGCATTTACTGTAACAGAAATGCTGGAAGAGCACTTCCCTGAGATAGTTGACTCTAACTTTACAGCAAATATGGAAGAGACACTTGATGAAGTAGCGGAGGGTAAAACCTCTTGGCAAACCATACTGAAAGCATTCTATACACCATTTTTACAAAAAGTAGAAGAGGGAAAGAAAAATATAAAATCTCTCAAAGTGGCTATCCCTACAGGAGAGGACTGTCCGAAGTGTGGTTCTGAGCTTCTTCTTCGCAAAGGACGTTATGGTGAGTTTATCGCATGTTCCAACTTCCCTAAATGTAAATACACAAAAAACACTGATGGTACAGAAGTAGAAGGGCCTGAAGAGACCGATGAGAAGTGTGAAAAATGTGGTTCTATGATGGTCATCAAGAACTCTAAGCGTGGGAAATTTCTTGCCTGTTCTGCCTACCCTAAATGTAAAAATGCCAAGTCACTTGAACCTGCTAAAGAATTGACTGTGCCTTGTCCAGAGTGTGGAGGTAAACTCCAAGAGAGAGAAGGTAGACGTGGTAAATTTTTTGGTTGTGTAAACTACCCAAAATGTAAGTTCATCGCTAACTTTGAACCTACAGATAAAAAATGTCCAGAGTGTGACTACATGATGGGTAAAAAAACACTCAAAGCCGGTGATGTGTATGAATGTTTCAAATGTAAAACAAAAGTGAATGCAAAATAATGTCTAAACAGATATTTTTATGTGCCATTAACAACATTCTTTCAGGCACCTGCCTTGAAGATTGTAAATTTTGTACACAGTCTGTACGTTATCATGCAGATATTGAAAGATACAACTATAAAAAAATAGAACAAATTGTTGATGAAGCGAAGCTGGCCAAAGCCAATGGAGCATTAGGATATTGTTTGGTGACAGCAGGTAAAGGCTTAGATGACAAGAAGGTAGATTTTGTTGCACGCGCTGCACAGGCTATCAAAAAAGAGGTAGAGGGGCTTAACCTTATCGCCTGTAATGGTACTGCTAACAAAGAACAGCTTACCTACCTTAGAGAGCATGGCTTAGACAGTTACAATCACAACCTTGAGACCTCAGAGCGTTATTATGCTGAGATTTGTTCTACGCATCCTTGGAGTGAACGGTATGAGACTTGTGAAAATGTCAAATCTGTAGGTTTGGCACTCTGTTCAGGGGGCATATTTGGTATGGGAGAAGAGAAAGAAGATAGAGATGCACTGCTTGCTTCCATCGCTTCACTCTCACCAGAATCAACCCCTCTGAATTTCTACCATCCTAACCCAGCATTACCTATAAAGACAAGAAATCTTGAGCTTGAAGATGCAGTTGATATCATCAAGCAAGCAAGAGAACTTCTAGGGGAAGAACGGCTCCTTATGGTTGCGGGAGGTAGAGAACTCCTCTTTACAGGGAAAGAACAACTTATGTTTGAAGCTGGTGCAAATGCTATGGTCATTGGTAACTACCTTACAACGGAAGGCATAGAAGCCAGTAGAGATAAAAAGATGTTAGATGCCTTAGGCTATGAGGTAGCCACAAGTTGTGATACACACTAGCATCACTCTTATACTTGTACTCTCTGTACTGATTTGGGGTAGCCCTTTTGTTGCAAAGAGCCTACGGTTGCCCATACCCTCTGTAGAAATCATACTTGGTTCTATCGTTGCTTATTTTGGTCTTATTGGACATAACCAGTATTTTGATCTTATTGCCGAAGTAGGTTTTCTTTACCTTATGTTTTTGGCAGGGATGGAAGTAGATTTAAAGCAAATTACTAAAAGTCCCAAAATCGTCATTCAAAAATCTATGCTTTTTCTACTCTTTATTGTGATGTTTTCTGTACTGTTTGGTTTTATTTTTGACCTCAATACCATTGTCATCATCTCCATGCCTCTTATCTCCATCGGGCTCCTTGCTACCCTTTCCAAGGTCTATGGCAAAGAGGAGTCATGGATACGCCTAGCCTTCATTGCAGGAGTACTAGGGGAAATTCTCAGTATCGCAGCCCTCACAGTCTTTGATGCAGCGAGTAGTACAGGGTTCAACCTTGCATTGATTATTAAAATAGGCTATTTGGCTCTGTTTATCCTTGTGATTTATATACTCTACAAAGCCCTGCATCTTCTTTTTTGGTGGTTCCCAGAACTCAAAGGAATACTCGTTCCAAAAGCAGATACTTCTGCACAGGATATACGCCTCTCTATGGCACTTTTCTTCATCCTTATTGCTGTGATGCCCTCTTTGGAATTAGAACTTGCCTTGGGTGCTTTTATCGCAGGTATTGCTATTTCTGCCTTTTTTCATCATGAAAAAAAATTGGAAGAGAAGATGTCTAGTCTTGGATTTGGGTTTTTAGTACCCTTATTCTTTATCCATGTAGGGGCATCTTTTGATCTTAATGCCTTAATTTTAGAAGGGGTGGTTTCCGGTGCTATTCTGATAACAGTACTAATGATTCTTTCAAGGGTATTAGCAGCGATAGTATTAAAAGGGATTTCAGGGGCAAAAGATGCACTACTCATAGCACTCTCTCTTTCTATGCCCTTAACATTACTTGTAGCCGTTGCAACGATTGGCTATGAGACAAAGCTCTTAGATTTACTCACATACTACCAACTCATTCTTGCAAGTATCTTCGAAATACTCTTCTCTATGACAATAATTAAATTTTTACAAACACAAAAAAGAACAACAATAGAAAAAGATTAGTCTTCCCCGCTCATCTCTTTTACTGCCTCTTCATAAGCTTTATCTGCGGCGGCTTTTGCTTCTCTTTTTTCTTTTTCTACATCAATATCATTTACTTTTGATGCTGTACTAGATGTTTCTTTTGCAGCTTTTTTAGCGGGCGCTTTAGCTGCTTCAGCTTCCTTCTTTTTCATCAGGGCTGCTTGTCTTTCTGCTTCCATTTGCTTAGCTTTCGCAGCTTTTTGTGCTATAGCTTCTCTCTCTAAAGCTTCTGCTTCTGCTTGCTTTGCAAGTTTCTCAGCGCGTTGTTTTTCATACGCTTCAACTTCTTTTCTTTCTGCTTCTTTTTGAGCAGCCTCTTTTTTGGCTGCAGCAAGTTCTGCTTCTTTCTTTTTCACTTCGTCAAGAAGTTTTGCTTTTTGGGCAGCATCATTGTTCTTTGGAGCATTATCTTCTACTGCTTTTTCTGTTTTAATTTCTTTAACTTCTTTTACTGTTTCTTTTTTTGCTGCTTCCTCTCTTGAAGCCGCTAATGCTGCTGCTCTCATAGCATCAAGTCTCGCCATTGATTCTTTTTCTGCTTCCGTCAAATCTTGAACTGGTTCCGCAACCTTTTCTGCCTCATCTGACGCCTCTACAGGAGCTTTATCTTCGACTACAGCTGTGAGAGAATCAGATATCTCTTCTGTAGGCTCAGTAGTTGCAACAGTTTCAGCCGCTTCCTCAACTGTTACTTCTTCAGGTATCTCATCCATCGCATCTTCGGCTAACTCTTTTTCTTCAGCCATCTTTTTCAAATCACCAAGCAATAGTTCTTGATCTTGATCTAGTTGTCCAAAATTCGACTTTAACTCAAATGGGTTGTCTGATGCATGTGCACTCACAAATATTGCCGCTATACCTAACCATAAATATTGCTTCATACTCTTCACTCCTTGTCCTCAAATAGTATAATGACACATTATATCATAGAATATGTCATTCTTTTGGTTCGAGTTGCTTCAATTCAAAAAATTCTTTTTGAAGTTTTTGATTTTCAGCTTTCAAGTGTTTCTTTTCATCTATAAGATGTTGTTTTTTCTCTTTGAGTTGATTCCACACAGTTAGCGAATTTTCACCATACATCAGTACCCCTACATAGATGCCAAAAAGAAGAATCCCCAGCGCAGTAATCAAAAATGTCTTTAATGAATACCCTGCCAATCCTCCCTCTTGTGTCTCGACTGCCATCTGTTACCTATTTTGCAAACAATGATGTTCCAAGGTACTCAAACTGACCAAGTTCTGCTTCAATCTCAAGTAGTCTGTTGTACTTGGCAATTCTATCAGAACGTGCAGTTGAACCTGTCTTGATCTCTCCAGTATTGAGTGCCACAGCAAAGTCAGCAATGAAAGTATCTTCACTCTCCCCTGAACGGTGAGACATAACACAAGTGTATCCTGAACGTTGTGCTAGACGTACTGTCTGCATAGTCTCAGAGACTGTACCAATCTGGTTTGGCTTGATAAGAATAGAGTTTGCTATATCTTTTTCGATTCCTTCAGCCAATATAGCTACATTCGTTACAAACAAGTCATCTCCTACGAGCTGTATTTTATCGCCAAGCACTTCTGTAAGTTCTTTCCAACCTGCCCAGTCATCTTCACCCAATCCATCTTCAATAGAAACAATAGGGTATTTTTCACACATATCTGCATAATACGCAATCAGCTCAGAACTTGTAAGTTCTCTGTTTTCTGACTTTAGTACATACTTTCCTTCATCATTCATAATCTCAGATGCTGCCACATCAAGTGCGATAGCAATCTGCTCACCTGCTTTATATCCAGCTTTTTCAATAGCCTTTATAATCACTTGTATAGGCTCTTCATTCGACTTAAGGTTAGGCGCAAATCCACCTTCATCACCTACGGCTGTACTCTCACCCATTTCATCGATGATTTTTTTAAGGTTGTGATAAACCTCAGCACAAGCTCTAAGTCCTTCAGAGAATCTATCAAATCCTATAGGCATTACCATGTACTCTTGGAAATCCACAGAGTTGTTTGCATGCTCTCCACCATTGATAATATTAAACATCGGTACAGGCATTACTACAGCATTAGCACCACCAAGGTAACGATAAAGTGGCATCTTCATACTTTTTGCAGCCGCTCGCGCTACAGCCATAGAAACACCAAGCACAGCATTGGCTCCAAGGTTCCCATAGTTTTCAGTACCATCCACTTCTTTCATCGTGAGGTCAATCTCTGCCTGATTAAAAGGGCTCAACCCTACCAATGCGTCATAAATAGTACCATTCACATTTTCACAAGCTTTGAGTACACCTTTACCCATGTAACGGTCCCCACCATCACGGAGTTCTAGTGCTTCTCTTTTTCCTGTACTTGCACCACTTGGTACAATGGCATTTTCTACTGTGCCATCACTTAAACTTACTGTTACTTTGACTGTAGGGTTTCCTCTAGAGTCCATTACTTCTGTTGCTACGATTTCGTCAATAAAAATCATGTATATCCCTTGCGTTATAGTTAATGCTCTTTATTTTATCTAAATGTTGCTGATAGCTATAATAAATATACTATGAACATTTGTTCTTTTTTGTATACTTTCCCTTATTTTAGGCGTTTGCGAGAAGAATTGTATTCTAATATTTACAAATATATAAATTATGCTTTTATGCTTTTTTTCTCAATTTAAACTCTTTAAATTTCATTTTTTTAGGTGGCATTGGTACAAAGTACCTTATTATCAAGAGCAGTGTACCTACCACAATGAAAGAGATAATCCTTTCTATCGTACCTGAGTTGGCAAGCTCTACAAAGAAGAGTTTGAGTACCACCAAGATGAGTAGTCCAAAACCTCCTAGCCATAACATACGTTGTGTAAACACCTTTGACAACAGCATTGACAAGATAGCAACACCCGACCAAAGCAGAGAGATGCCTGTTTGGAAGTAGTTACTGTGCCACAGTGCTGTACCCGTATAGGCAATCTCTTGTGAGGCATGTACATACCGTGCAAAAATCGCCGTAAGCAATACCCACGTCAAACCAGCAAGTACCCCGTAAAGTTGTACCATACCCTCTTTTGACCACGAAGTGCTTTGCTTAAATGTCCAGTACCCAAGTAGCATAAGTACAGCAATCTGCATCAAGTCAATAGGATTGAGCAGAGGAAAATACGCCATCCCCATAAAGTCCGCAGGTACCATAAAGGCTCGTACTTCCCAGAATGCGAGAAAGAGGAGTAAAGCTCCTGTTCCAAGCTCTAAGTATATTTTTTGGTACTTCCCTAGATATTTAGAAAATTTTAACAGTAGTGCTGTACAAATCAAGGTAACTATCGCCCAACTTATGAGTGTCGCACTCTCCCCTGCGTGCAACTGTGCTACATGATAATGCACTTCGAAAGTCAACACACTCACGACAAACCAAAGTGTCAACAGATGTAAAGCTTTGACATATGCCCATACCTTGTCATAAAGTGACAGTAAGAGATATTGGACAGCAACCAAACCTATAAACATCCACAACCCGAAGCCTTCAAAGGGGTGTGTTGTGTAGAAATGAAAGCCCACATTTTTGGATACATAAAACAAAAAGCCTCCTAAAAATAAGAAGCCCTGTAAACTTACACTTAACAGTCTCCACTTCAGCATATGCACTACACCTACACAAAGCAATGCACCTATGATCACTGTTAACACATAAGCATCATCAGCAAAGTATGTCAACTGTGATGGGGTAGACATAAACCATAACATCAAAGAGAGTACTAAAAACAGATAGATAAAGTAGTGCGTAAATTGGTGCAACATCTCTCTATGCGTATCTAAGAGCCATGCCGCAATCATCGTACTTGTCATCACGATAAGAAAGCCCAGATACTCCACAAGTGTAATACCACTCCAGCTGACACTCTCAGGATAGACCACAACTGAAACCAACAACAACAAGATACCAAAATAACGTGCAAGCACTTTGTTTTGTTTGAGCGATACCCAGATGATAGCAGCACTCTCTAAAGACCATAAAGCAGCACTCACATCTGCATCAAATATATACGGTACGGCAATAGTGAAAAAGACTACACTAAGTGCCAAAAATGACTGTGCCAAAAGCCCAGTTCTCTCTTTGTTTTTAAGCAGTATATATAGTCCTGTATACACCAGACCAAGAACCACAGCAGAGATGGCTTCTCCATACTCAAACTGCTGCACCAAACTTACTTGCAGAGGAAACGCCACCACAGGCAAGCCAAAAATCAAGGTACCATCTACTAGATTTTTAGGCTCATAAGGGTGTTTGATAGTGAACAAAATAGAAATAGCAAGATACATCGCAAAGAAGATGAGTAAAAATGGCTCCGTACTTTCAAACATCCCCGAACGGTAACGCAACACGCCCCACGCTGTAGCGATAACAAAAGTAAAGATAAAGCCAAGCACATTCAGCACACGCCAAGAACGATACCATGCCACGATGAAGATGCCCAAGTTCAAGAAGACATAGTAAGAAAAAAGTGCCACATGAGAGCCGTCTCCACTAGAGGTTAAGATGGGTACCAAAAAACCACCTGCTGTTGCAAAAAGTGCCAAGGGCAGAGCATCTTCTATCACTGCCAAGACAGAGCCGATGATGACCACCAAAAGCATCAGCACAAAGGCAGACTCAAGGGAGAGCAATCCATAAAACTTGGATGCCCCATAAATCACCAGATACAACATCGCCACGCCAAGCCCCTGAAGCACCTGACCATAGGCACCCTCTCTATCTCTCAGTCGCCACCCTGTTACTATGAGCCCAATCGCAGCAATCGCAATACCCCATAGTCGCACCTCCATACTAATGATGCTATGCTCCGCAGCATACTTCACCAAAAATGCCAATCCAAAAAAGAGAACTACCCCACCTATGCGCACAAGCAAATTACCGCCTGTAAAGTAGTTCGTTATCCATGTAGCCAAAACCGATGGTTCTGTATGCACTTGTGCTTTAGGAGACTCATAATGTCTCTCTTTAAACACCTCAACTTCACTGACCATTTCTTCTACAGGTTCAGACACCTCAAAAGGCTCTTGCACAACGACCTCATCAACTTTTTGTTGCATAGGCACAGGCATCTCTTTTTCTACCATAATCTCTTGTTTCGGTAGCGGTTCTCTATATTTCTCTTTTAGTCCATAGACTATCTTCTCAAGGTGTTTAATTTTGCTCTGCAAAACAAAGACCCAAAAAGCTAAGATGATGATAAATAGTGGTTCTGTATGCATGTTAATCCTTCTATTACTATTATTTTTTAAACCGTATAAACTTGCTTTTTAAATATTTCTTTTCTGGAGCTTTACGCTGAAACAATTCGTATACTTCTTTTTTATGAGAACACCGAGAGGAAGTTTCATTCAACAATTTAAACAATCTTTCATTTTTCTTTAATTTTTCTTCTCTAGACAATAATAACTGACCTTACGCACCTTTAACAAACCTTAAGCCTCTGCAATTCCAAATATGCCATTTGATTAGCTTTGACTAACAATTTAGCCCTCATTGCAAAGTGGTTCATTTTATTTTTTATTTTGAGACATTCAAGTTTGAAAAATG
>VCAW01000197.1 GCA_013607775.1 Campylobacterota bacterium
CAAAATGCTTCAAAAATTTGGACTATGCCAGTCTGGAATTGGTCTTTGACTATTTCGCAACTGGCTATCTTCTTTGAAGGGAGATTAGATAAATATTTAGAGGTGTAGCTTTATGTTACTAATTGTGGCTGACACGGAATTTTAAACGCTCTCTACATTAATGCATTTTTTCTTGTATCCACGCCTTTATCATCGCTAATTCATCTTCAGCTATGGTATGTACTTTGGGGTAACTTTTAAAGGTTATGTTGACCCCACCATCTTGTAAGACTTTTACTTGTGTTTTAGATGTATTGAAGGGTAGTACATCATCTTGTGTGCCATGGGTACAGAGCCAGTTGGCATCTCTAAGTACGGGGTTCATCTCTTTACGTAGTAGTTCTGGGTCATAAATGTAGCCAGATACAGCTATATACCCTGCCAATTTTTTGTTATATCTTGCCCCAAATTCAAAGGTCAGTAGCGAACCTTGAGAAAATCCAAACAGAAAACTTTGTGAAGCATCGAATCTCTCTTCAAATAACGTATCAAGTATTTGTGTGAGTATCTTGGATGAGTGTTGTATGCCCTCAAGTTGATTGGGCGGTAAGTCGTACCATGAGCGTCCACCAAAGTAGTCATAGGGAGCATCAAGCAGTAGGTAGTTCATCTCATCTAGGTTGAGGTAGGGTGGTAACCATGTAAAACCTTGAGACGAATCTCCCCGACCATGTAGAATAATCATGAGTTTTTTAGAGGGTACTTTAGATGCTATAAATATGTGATGAAGTGGAATGTTAAGTGAAGTATGCATAATTCTCTACCTTTATAAATATGGTAGAGAGTATATCAAATAAGCCTTATGACTCTGTAGTCCAACGTTTCATAAGTTCTACACCCATTTCTAAGGGATATTCACCATTAAGACTGAGTTCTTCCATCGCTATTTGTAGTTCTTCTGTGCTCATTCTTGTATAAGAAGCATAAGTTGTATTGATAGTAGAAGTACTTTGCATACTTTCAACTATCCCATTTGCCTGTACTTGTAGTGTTAGACAAAAAAGCCCACCAAGTATAAATTTAAATAATGTTTTAACTTTCATTGAGTTTTCCTAAATAGATTAATTTTTTGAATAATACCTTAATAACATTAAATAAATATTAAACCTATAGATTTACTTGGTAATAGAATATTGACCCATTTTTAAGATGTTTTGATTATAGTTAAAGTATGAACAGATTAAAAAAGTTTCCATTCTTGGTTGTGGTTGGCTGGGTAATGCTTTAAAGGCATTACTTGAAGATAAAGGGCACACTGTACATTGTCTTTCACGTGACATAAAGCTTTAACGTGTCAGCCCATTTTTATGATGTTGATGTACTCATCATTGCCATACCACCAAGTACACAAGAGTATTTGGATGTAGTGGAAGATACACTGTATTTTTTGAAAAAAGAGAACCATACACAGGTCATTTTCTTGTCTTCCATCTCTTACTATGACGGAAAGGCATCTGTGGTTGAAGCAGAAACCTTGATGCAAGCCCTACTTGTGAAGATGTCATTATCTTACGACTTGGTGGGTTGATGGGGTATGAGCGTATAGCCGGTAAATATACAGCAGGGAAGGTATTGACTTCAGACTCTCGTACCAACTATGTACATCGAGATGATGTTGTAAGTATCTTGGAGCATCTTATAGAGCAAGATATAAGAGGAGAAGTGTTTGATGTCGTTGCACCCATCCAGTCCACCAAACGAACTATCTTTACTCAAAATGCTAAAAATTTTGGGTTTAAGCCGACCGAATTTCTAAATGGGGATGAAGTGGGAAAAGTACTAAGCCCAACAAAACTCTGTGAGGTGTTGGACTATACGTTTAAAAAGCCAGATGTTTTGGAGTTTTGGGATTAACTGTTTAACTCTGTCTCTATCATCTGCTTGGCTGTAAGTATCTGCTCTTTAAACCATTTTGTACTCTCTATTTTAGGGAAAGTCTCTTCCATGATGTCTAGAGGAGTGTTGTCCCACTCTTTTGTATTGGCAGCTATCGTCCAATTTAGTTCTTTAAGTACATAAGAGAAGATTTGGTTGATGATATTGTAGTTTGGTTTCTCATTCTCTTTTTCTTCATGTAAAATGGTTTTTACCACTTGTTTACGCAGGTCTCTGTTATAGGTGTCTTTCAGTGTTTGGATAAGTTCTTGTTTTTTACTATTCATGTCGGAATTTTAGCATAATCCACATCAAATGCACACAATTATTTTATAGTGTTATTAATTAGCGTCTAAAAGGAAATGCTATGCATGAAAACTTTACACATTTTGGTGAGCTTTATTGTCACTTAGTACGTACAGCACCAAAAGAGAACTTTTTGCACCATAAAGAAAATGATACATGGAAAAGCTTTTCAAAAAAGTCATTTTTATGTTCTGTCCGTTATCTTGCACTTGCTTTTAATGAAGAAGGTTGGCAGGGTAAGCAAGTAGCTATTGCAGTTTCTCCTTCCGCACATTGGCTTATGCTTGACTATGCACTTATGCTTGCAGGTGCAGTGAGTGTTCCTCTTTTTACAAATATCTCTTCAAAAAATCTACTTTTTGAGTTTCTAGATGCCAATATCCATACCGCATTTATAGAAAACGATACACAAGAAAAGATCATACATCAAGTAGATAACACCATAGAAGTTATCTATCTGGATGATGTGAGTGGGTATAGAAGTATAGAAGACTTACTAGCACTTGGTGAGCAGATAGACAAAGCAAACCCAACACTCTTTAGAGAATTACGTTATCGTATTAAAGCAGAGGACATTGCTACTATCGTTTACACTTCTGGTACCTCAGGTACACCAAAAGGGGTAGAGCTTACCCATGCAAACCTCATATCACAGATACATGCTACGGCTCAAAATTACCATTTTGACAGAGAGAAAGATATCGCTTTTTCTTTTTTACCTTTGGCGCACATATTTGAACGTATGGTGATGCACTTTTATCTTTCTCGTGAACTTACGGTGTACTTTGCTGATGATGTTAAAAATGTTGGGGTGTTACTTAAAGAAGTTAATCCTACTGTCATGACCGTAGTACCAAGGCTCTTGGAAAAAGTATTTTTCAAAATGAAGCTTAAAGCCATGGAGGGAAGCTTCATTAAAAAGGCATTTGTAAGCTATACCTTTCACCGAGCAGTAACCAAAGACCCCTATGCATCTAAAAGTATTGTAGATAATGTATTAGATAAAATAGTCTATAAAAAGCTACGTCTTGCACTAGGAACACGCATGCGTATGATGATATCTGGTGGGGCAGCACTGCCTGATGCACTTTACAAGTTCTACCTAAACATAGGTGTACCCATATATCAAGGATATGGACAGACTGAAACCTCTCCGGTCATCGCTTCCAATACTCCTGAAGACAATAAAATAGGCACTTGTGGTAAAGCATTCCCACAAGTAGAAGTTAAACTCAGTGATGGGGGAGAACTACTTGTTAAAGGGCCAAATGTTATGAGAGGCTACCACAACAACCCAGAAGCTACATCCAAAACCATAGATGCTGAGGGGTGGTTACATACAGGTGACTTGGCACACATAGATGAAGAAGGCTATGTCAGCATCACAGGACGGACAAAAGAGCTACTCAAAACCTCTACAGGTGAGTATGTGACAGCTGTGTACATAGAGCAAAAACTCACAAGTAATGGCTGGTTTGAACAGGCACTTGTCATAGGAGATGCCAAACCATATGTAACAGCATTGCTTTTTATAGAGCATGAGTTCTTAGGCAGACTAGCCACGTCTATGTACACCACACCACTCAAAGCACTAGAGTCTAAAAAGTTTCAGGAGATGACAGCGAAGTTTGTGAAGAAGATAAACAAAAAGCTCAACCACTGGGAAAAAGTACGAGAGTACAGAGTCATAGCAGACGAACTCAGCATAGAAAACGGAGATTTAACACCTTCTATAAAATTAGCTAAAAATCATTTGATGGAAGTGTATGCAAATGAGATAGAGGAGATGTATGAGGGACATATGTAGCTATAAATCATTTGCAAACATTATGTCAAGTAACTTTTTCTCTTCCAAGTTTTCCAAATCACTTTTAGAATATATAGCCAAAAGATATATCTTTTTTTCTTTACGCAAAAAATAGATAACTCTAAATCCACCACTTTTTCCTGTAGGTACTGAGGAGTTGGCTAAACGTAGCTTATAACAGTGATGTCCAATGTCTATGCCTGCTTCAGGATTATCTTGTAACTCTTTTTCTAAAGTGAGTAAATCTTTGGCTATTTGTTTATAGCGTTTAAAAAGCTTTTTAACAGACTTTGAAAACTCAGGCGTTGGATGTATGGTTAAGCTCATCTATGAGTTCTCCTAGTGTTGACTCTGGCATCGAACTATCCATCATTGATTTAGCTTCTTTCACTGAAGTATCAAATGACTGATACATAAGATTTAATTTTTGTTCATTTAGGTATGATTTTAATGCTTCTATCACAATATCTGTCCTATTGACCGAGAACTCTTTTGTAAAGTTGTCCACTTCTTCTATAAGATACTGTGGTATACGTAGTCCTATTTGTTGCTTTTCTAACTGTTTGAGTGTGTGCATGGTAACTCCTTATATATTATAGTATATATTAAAGTATATATTATATTATAATATATAAAATATAGGTTAAAACCCAAATAACTAAATAGATATTCATCAATCTAGATAAATTCGAAAAATATATCAACTAGCTAAAAAATATATAGC
>VCAW01000198.1 GCA_013607775.1 Campylobacterota bacterium
CTATGCAGACATTCATTATTATACTTGATGAGATAGCTAAAATTGAAGATATTGTAAATAGGAATGAAGACTTAGTGAGTATCATCGCTGTATTGCAGGATGTTACTCAGAAAATGCTTGGATTTAGGTGCGAAAGTTAAGAAAGGATAACACCAATGCCAATTTTTGCTTTACAATCATTTGTCGGAGGTTTTTTAGATGAAGACCTGAAAAATTTCAATAAAATTTTTGACGATTGGTGTGTACAGTTTGAGAGTATAGAAGATGCACAGCTTATACTAGATACCCTTGAAAAAAATGAGCAGATCAAGATTGTTGAGATTACACCGTTGAGTTACCCGAAATACTTTTTTCCAAAACTACAGGGCATCATACACGCGACACGAGAATATGAAGGAAAAATCATCTGCATCGTCGAGCCACAAATGGGTATGAGTTTCCGCATCGCTATATGTGACATGCAGACCAAAAAGGTAAGAGTACTTGCTAGTCGTTATAAAAGTGCGCTAAGTGTCGAAGGGGCATTTGCCAATCTCTCTTTTGATTTAGACAAACATAAATATATCTAAGGAAACCTCATTTGAACTGTATATTACTACCCAAAAATACTAAAATCATTAGCGATAAGGAGCAAGTTACACACGTTAAAGAGGTACTAAAATCTAAGGTGGGCGATAGTTTAACCATTGGGGAGATTGGTGGGGGCATAGGTAAGGCTACTATTGCCCAAATAACTAATGATGAAATACTTCTTAGTGATGTTACGCTAGATAAAAAACCACCGGCTAAACTTGACTTAACAGTTGTTCTTGCATTACCTCGTTCAAAAGTGCTGCGTAGACTCATTATGGATATGACATCTCTTGGTGTGAATAGACTTATAATTGTAAACAGTTACCGTACGCAAAAAAGTTACTGGCAAAGCCCATTACTAGAGCGTATAGATGAGTTTATTTTTGAAGGGTTGCAACAAGCCATAGACACAGTGCCACTCATTGTTGAGTGTAAAAAACGTTTTAAGCCATTTGTCGAAGATGAATTTCCTGCTTTACTGGTAGATAATAAGGGGTATAAAGAACAAGGTAATGCAGTGATAGCACATCCTTATGCCTCACACTCTTGGAAAACCTATCTTGATACTGCAAATACTAAAGGTAGTATGCCAAAGGTACTATGTGTCGGTGCAGAAGGTGGTTGGATAGATTATGAAGTCGACTTACTTTGCAAACATGGTTGTATAGCTGTTAGTTTAGGACAAAGAATCCTACGAACAGAAACTGTGGTCAATGTTTTACTTGGTCATTGGTTAGAGGTATGACAGAAACTTACGAGGAACTAAATTTTAAATAAAATACCAAAATTCAAGACATAAAGATTATTGCTGTTGTGCTGTAAAGTTTCATTGTTATGCTATACTGCTACATTGAAAGATGATTTAGAGTTCATCTTTGGCTAGACTTTTATTGGTAGCCTTTGTTTGCAGTATTATCCTTTCCAAGAACACTCCACTTTATATTTTGAGCATATCAGCAATGATATGTATATACACAACCAAAGGAATTACAATGGCAGAATTAGTAAACGGATCAGTTAAATGGTTTAACAGCGAAAAAGGTTTCGGTTTTATCGAACAAGAAAATGGCGGAAAAGATGTATTTGTACACTACCGTAATATTAATAACAATGGTTACGACCGTGTTTCTCTTAATGATGGACAAAAAGTAACTTTTGAAGTAACCGAAGGTGACAAAGGCTTACAAGCTAAAAATGTAACTGGTCTTTAAGACTCACTCTCTTAAGACAATTTAAGGGTAGAATTATCTGCCTTTTTATAAATTTCTATTCCTCTAATCATCTTCAGATGCTTTAGACTCTGACTCTCCCTCTTTTTTATCTTCATTCTTTTTATCAAGTTTTTTTTTGACGCTTTTCTTCTTGTTTTTTTTGTTTTTCAATTTCTCGACCGCGTTTTTCATATAAATAGTTTGTTTTTGCCATGTTCTGTGATCTCCGTAGTATATGTTGATAGTTCTATAGGTATGATACTATAAATTTAGGGGCAGAAACTAAAGGGAACCTCTAAATCTAAAATAAGGGTACTAAAAATAGGGACGAAAAAGTTATTATGATTATGCTATTGTAGGTAAAATAGAAGATGATACTGTGTATACTGAAATAGTGAAGAAGATGGAGAAGTAATCATGCTAAAAATATCAAACACCGTCACCCTAGATGAAAATGAAGTAGATATCTCTGCCATACGCGCACAAGGCTCAGGTGGGCAGAAGGTCAACAAAGTTTCTGCAGCGATTCATCTTCGTTTTGATATAGCTGCCTCTTCGCTTCCTGAGTATTACAAAGAAAAGCTACTTTCACTCAAGGGCAAACGCATCACAAAAGAGGGCATCATAGTTATAAAGTCTCAACAGCACCGTAGTCAGGAGCAAAACAGAGATGAAGCACTAGAGCGTCTGATGGAGTTGGTTAAAAGTGTGAATGTTGTACAAAAAAAGCGAGTACCGACTAAGCCAACCAAAGGCTCTGTCAATAGACGTTTGAATTCGAAAAAGAAACATAGCAGTAAGAAGCAGTTGCGTGGTAAGGTGGAGAGGGAGTAAATAGAATATTTCGCTATAATTTCCAATCAAAACAAGGCTCATCCATGGCAAAACACCCAACACTCCTACAACACTTTCGCTCCTTTGCATACCAAAACAACATCAAAGATTTTGATACGGCATTAGAATACTTTACAGTATTTGGCGGTACGGGGTGGGATGTAGATGTCTCTAAGAGTGTCGCTACACTCATTGAAGAAAAAGTACTTGCTAACTATGAATCGCTGCACGAAAGTATGACACGATATACGCATAATAATGGATTGTACCATATGGTGTTGAGCATCATCGCTTTGGGTGTAAACCATGAAAATGATGTGTTTAAAAAAGCTAAAGTCGGTAGAGACAAGGGTGAAGAAGCGATAGACTACTTGGTAAGTAAAAGTTTGATCAAGTTTGATTTGTCTGTAGAAAAACCTGTAAAAGAGGGTGGTGGTAAGTCAGACAGAATATTGTTTGATTTGCCCTTTATGCGTTTTTGGTTTGCTATGATTTCCCCGAACTATCAAAGTATCTCAGAAGCCGTTTTATAAAAGATAACTGAAACCGCAGAAAAAAGTGAGATAAACATAGGAATTTCGTTTCCTTTTTGAAGTACTCTGATTGAAGAGTACTTTGAAGATGAAATATTCATCTAAAACAATAATAGAAGTATTGGCTTGTTTGTATGCCAATATGAGAGATTGTTGTAAGTTCTCCCGACTTCACCTATCAAACCCAAACAACACCCCTGTAGGTCGAATATCAGT
>VCAW01000199.1 GCA_013607775.1 Campylobacterota bacterium
AAAAGCCTTATAGTTTTTTTGATAAAGTTTTAATGTTTGTTGTAAAGTATTATAACATTTATCGAGGTCTAAAGGTTTTTTTTGAAATTTAATTTAGCTTAAATTGTGGGTTGTTTTTGGTAATCTGCAAGTGGCTCTCTAATATGATATTTCTATAATCATTAATATTAATATTTCCATCAACAACAATATTTTTTGCCATTTTTACACATTCATCTGAAATACCAATTAATACATTAGTTAAGTTTGTGTGCCTTGGTTTTCTCATTTCCAAATAAGAAAATATATGGTCTATAGTTTCTTTATCTGTTTTACTCTCTTTAAAATATTTTAATAACATATTCTTAGTTGCACTTTCCATTAAAGGTAAATCCACAAGTTCTACTTCATGTAATGAATGTGTAGATGTTGTATTTACAGAATCTTTTATGTTATTGATATACTTCTGATATTTTTGATCACTAACAGGACATCTCTTTTCTCTTGACTCTTTAATTTCTATACTTGTATTTTCAATTATAACAATATCCATTATTGATAAATCAAGTTCATAGCTTGCCATATATTCAAATAGCGAATCACTAAACAGCTCTTTACATCTAGTATAGTAATAAGGATTGCTATTTTTCAAAATAAGCATTTTTTGCCGTATTGCATTAGTAGAATCTTTTTGTAGATTCATCTTAAATGATTTATTTTTACATTTCTTATATAGAGTACTAATATACTTTAAATAATTTTCTTTACATTTCCATCTGTTCATTTCATTCCTTAGTATGTAATATAGATTAACTTTCTAGTTTTATAAATTAAAAAAGCATCAATAAAATTTTAACTAATTGCTGAATAGTTTTATGACTTTAGATGAAAGAATTAGTAAAAAATGACTATTTTTTACTTAAAATTTTAAATTTTGGGGATAAATAGGGGATAAATAATATATTATAGACTAAATTAAAAAGTGATGTAATGCCCATAGTTAGGGCACTACAGAGGATTAGTTAACTTCTACTTCAACAGCTGTACCTTCCCAGATACCGTGTTTAGTACAGTAACCATGTGCAACAAGTTTAAGTTTTTTACCTGTTGGGATGATTGTAAATGTTGTTGTGTTGTGTGCTTTGATGTTACCAAGTGTACCAGGAACGTAAGTAGCTTGCGCTAGTTTAGTTTCACCGTTAAAAAGTGTGATAGACTCAATGTAGTGATCGAAATCATCTGGGTGAGTGTACTCATTACCCATTTTTACTGTTACTTCAAATGGCTCTCCAGCAGTTGCTGTGTCTGCACATGTGATGAATGGTGAGTGTCTGTCGATAAGATCTTTTTTTGCTTCTCTATCTACTTCTGAGATATCTACGTATTTGTTAATTTTTGGCATATTAATTCCTTTTATTATTGATTTGTAAGAACATTATAGCACAAGTAAAATTAATTAGGATAAAAATACTCTTATTTACTTGTATTCTCCAAAATAAAAATCTAAAAAGAATCGCACAGCATAATTTGCTTGATATTCATGGTCTTTATGAAAATTGACAGATGGTGTTACTTCATAGTAAAACCAATCACGCCAGATATTTTGTCTCCAACTAAAAGAGGTCGCATAGTTGTTGATACCTCCAAACGTATCTGTCACAGGGGGATCAATATTTTTGTCTACGATATATGGATACTTGGTATTCCCATAGAAACCTTGAGATACACGCAATCCAGTTTTTTCTTGGGGACTCCAATAATACTCAACAGCCAAAGCATAATCCATACCTTTTATATCTGTCTTTGTTTGACGATGTAGCTGAATTCTTAAGAGTGATAGCTCTGAAAATTCCTTATCTATATAGATATTGGTCTCTTCTTCAAAAATATTATCAGAGGAATATCTAAAAATCTGTGCAGGTTCGATATTCCATTCGTTGGCTCTAAATATCTTACTGTATCGAGCCCTTACAAAAGGAGTGATACCCTGAAAACCCAATGAATATCGTGAAGTAATACCATAACTTACCGGTGCAAAATAGTGCATACCAATATTTGGATAGGCATTTTGATCTACATCTTCATTTTGTAGAATATTGGCAGTATTTTCCAAATTCAAATCATTCACAAAAAATTGAAAGTTCTGTCTACTTTTATTGAATGGAATTTGTGCACTTACTCTAAGGTTTAACTTATTGGATTCTCTTGTTTGCAAAATACTATCTGTACGTACACGAATAAATGTATTATCGGTTTCATTAAAATATTTGTTACTTTGAAAAAATGCATCAACGGTGAGTCTTTCTTTTTTCTTTTTCTTAGCTATAGTTTTATTTGTAGTATTACTATCTGAATGTCCCAGCCAACTACTGAGTGTTGTATCTATTTCATTTGAGAGATCAACCACTTTTTTAGATATTATACTATGTGTATCATCGATATAACTACTGTTACTGTCTATACTTTGTGCCATAAGAACTACAGATATACATCCAAATACGATAATCATTTTCTTCATTTACACCCCTTTACTTATATGCATTAATGCATCATGCATATCAAAATAGGCGATAAAAAATTCAAACATTACCCTCCAGAACAACTCCATACAGAGAAAACATAGTAAGGCAATACCTACAATAATACGTTTTTGTTTAGGTGTGACAATCATCTCTTTGTCACTATTTTCTTTTTTAAAATAGGATGATTTTACCCATTTTGCTATACTGTAACTCACCACTGGTATGACGATGGCATACAAATAATAGAATATAAGCAGTAGAGTAGGTGTTAAGAAAGTCTTAAATGTTAAAAAATCCTGCATTCGTTTCCTTCATAAATCGTATCTAAGTATACACTAGGTAAATTATAGCAAAAGAATACCATTTAGGATAATTATGAGTGATGAAAATACATTAGAATTAGATTTTGAAGCCTTTATCGAAGCATTTAAAGAAAGAGTAAAAGAGGGAATGAGTTATCGAGATGCCATACTTTTTACCTCGATGACCTTTGGAGGATCTGCAGCCAATCTGGTAAAACAGGCAGATAGAAAGTTTCAAGAAGCAACCTTTCATAAAACAGAACTCTCAAAACAGCCCAATGTTGATGAGTGTGCTTTAGCAAGTATGGATAAACTATGGCATGGTGAACATTTTGAAGGCTCAACGGAACAGATGCAAAGCTCCCAAGAGGAGACCATACTAGATACACTCTATTTTATACTCAAATATGCAGAATCTGAAAATGCCCTAGAATCCGTTTTAGCAGCCAACGATGCAGTCTGCGGTGACAAAAGGGCTAGAAAGGCGTTTTTGGAAATGGCGTTTGATGTTGCTTGAAAATCTTACACCTCAAAAGAGGTGTAATTAAAATTTAAGAAGCTTCAGTATAAAGGTGTTTTGCTTTTTGTACGTGGAAGTTAAGACCAATCTCTTTTTCTGTACATCCAAGAGCAAGCGCTACCATCTGTGGCATGTGTAGTACTGGAAGTTCTACATCTCTACCCATCACTTCACCTACACTGTCTTGGTAAGTATCCATTTTAAGGTGACAGAGTGGACATGGGGTTACCATGATGTCTGCATTGTTGTCGATGGCATCTACAAGTGCATTACCCGCTAGTACTTCAGAGGTGTGGTTGGCTTGTAGCTCTACGTGGAAACCACAACATTTATTTTTACTCTCATATTCCACTGGGTTACCCTCAAGTGCATCTATAAGGTTATCTAGTGAAGTAGGTGCATATGGGTTTTCATGTCCATTTGCCTCTTCATGTAACTCAGATGGTCTAATGTTATGACATCCGTAGAATGGTGCAATGTTAAGGTGAGAAAGTGGTACTGTCACTTTTTCTTTTACCTTATCTAACCCATATTCATCTATCAGTGTGTAGAGGAAGTGTTTGATTTCACTTGTCCCTTTATACTCTAGTCCAACTTCTGCTAATTTTTCATTGACTCTAGCTTTGAGCTCTGGATCTTTGTCAAGTGCGTGTTTAGTCATCGCAGAGTTAAGTTGACAAGTATTACAGATAGTAATCATCGTAAGTCCTAATTTTTCAGCATAACAGATGTTACGTGCATTAAGTACATGCGCTAAAAACTCATCGAAATCTTGAAGGTGAGAAGCACCACAACATGAAGCTTCTTCCAAAATAGTAATTTTGATACCTAATTTATCGGCTACTGCAAGCGTAGATGATAAAAGTTCAGGGGTAGACTGTTTTGCCGTACATCCTGTAAATAATGCATAGTGTAATTGTTCGCTCATCTTTTCTCCTTACAGCTTATTTGTTTGTGCAATTTCGATCAGTTTCTGTACTTCATCGAGATTTTTAATTTTTGGAATACTATTGATAAATGGTACACCTGAATGCCAGTGAATTTTTCCAGATTTCATCATCTTAAGTGCTGTACCTAAGTGTTTATACATACCAAGGTAACCCTCAGAGTAGAGTACGATATCTGCTTCATCGAGGTAACCTGTTTTTTTCATACCTCTTAGGAACCCTTCTGCGTGACGTGTAGCGACATTTGACTCAGCCACACCACGTACGAACTGCAAGTTATGAAGTTTACCTATTTTTTCGATAGGGTTAATCTCTTTTGGACATGCTTCTGCACATTCAAAACATTTGACACAGTCCCAAACACCTGAACCCATTTCAGCAGTGATAGCCAAACGCTCATCTCCAGCTTCATCACGTGTATCTACGGTAAATCTGTACGCTGCGTTAAGTGCTGCAGGCCCGAGAAATGCATCGTTTACTTCAAGTGCCGGACAAGAGTAGTGACATGCACCACACTGGATACAAAGATCAGAGTCTAAGAAGTTATTAAACTCTGCGATACTTTGCTTTGTCTCATGCTCTGGGCGTGCTTCAACATCAGCAACCACATATGGTTTTACAGCTGCATGTTTTGCCCAGAAGTCTGCTTTATCGATAATCATATCTTTAATTGCACGTTTTTTAGAACTTGGCTCGATGACTAATTCATCACCAAATAAATCCATAAGTTCTAACGCATTTTGCTTACATGCCAGTGTTGCTTTACCATTCACTTTAATGGCACAAGCACCACAAATACCGTGACGACATGAACGACGGTAAGAAAAACTTCCATCATGTTCCCACTTGATACGGTTAAGAAGGTCAAGAATCAATTCATCTTTTCCTACTTCCATCTCATAATGTTTATAGTAAGGAAGATAATCAGTTTCTGCATTAAATCTAAATGTTTTTAGTGTAACTTTACGTGTAGGCTTAAAAGTATCAATCTCATCTGTATTGAACGCTTTATAATCAGCTACATTTTCTTCAGTATTTGTACTCATCATCTTCTCCTAATACTTTCTTTCCATTGGCTCAAACTTACCTTGAGTCACTTTACCCCACTCAGTGGTAATGTTAAAGTCTTTATCCATCGTTGCATATGTATGCACCATGAACTTCTCATCATCTCTTGTTGGGAAATCTTCACGGTAGTGACCACCACGACTCTCTTCACGGTTAAGCGCACCATCTACGATAAATTTAGAGAACTCTAACATATGCCCAAGTTCGATCGCTTCTTGAAGATCAGTGTTAAAGGTATTTGACTTGTCATCAATACGGATATTGTTAAATCTTACCAACAATTCATCGATAAGCTTCATTTGTCTTTCAAGAGACTCTTTAGATCTAAATACACCAGCATCTGCTGTCATACCTATTTGAAGTTCTTCTCTTAGCCCTGGTACAGTTTCGTTACCGTTAGATGTTTTGATTTTATGCATTTCATTGAGCATTGGCTCTGCATCAGAAGCAGATGCAGGACGAAGGTCGACACCTTCTTCAAGTGCTTTTACCATGTTTTCACCTGCATGTCTACCAAAGAGTAGGGCTTCAAGTACAGAGTTAGCACCCAGACGGTTCGCTCCATGTACAGAAACACAAGAACACTCACCAGCAGCGTAGAAACCTTCTACAATATCACCTGCAGCATTTTTCTGTACTTGACAGTCAATGTTTGTAGGTATACCACCCATAGAGTAGTGTGCCGTAGCAGAGATGTGGATAGGCTCTTTAAGCATATCTTGCCCTTGAAAGGCAATCGCAAGTTCACGAAGCTCTGGGAGACGTGTTAAAATGATTTCAGGGTCTAGGTGCGTAAGATCAATGTTCACAGACTGACCATCTTTACCTACACCACGCCCTTGACGTACCTCTTCCATTATGGCACGAGATACAACATCACGTGAAGCTAGCTCCATGGCATTTGGTGCATATTTTTCCATAAAACGTTCACCTTTAGAGTTGAACAGACGTCCACCTTCACCACGTGCCGCTTCAGAGATGAGTACCCCTGAACCACCAAGTCCACTTGGGTGGAACTGTACAAACTCCATATCTTCAAGTGGCAATCCATGACGTGCAACTATAGAGAGAGAATCTCCAGTATTTGCATGAGCATTTGAGTTAAATCTATAAGCTCTACCATGTCCACCTGTAGCGAACATCGTTACTTTTGCATTAAAAATAGCAGGTTGTGAATCTTTAATGTTATACGCAACCACACCAGATACTTTTCCATCTTCATAAAGTAAGTCACCTGCGTACCACTCATCATAGACTTCGATACCTGCACGGTCTGCTTGTTCATAGATAGTTTGAAGCAGTGTCAAACCTGTTCGGTCTTTTGCGTAACATGCACGAGGCTGTGACTGTCCACCAAATGGTCTGATGGCAATGTCACCTTCCTCATCACGTGAGAAGACAGCTCCCATACGCTCTGCCCATCTGATAGTCTCAGGGGCTTTTGTACACATAAGTTCCACACAGTCTTGGTCTGCAAGATAGTCAGACCCTTTTACTGTATCAAACTCATGAAGTTCTGTAGAATCATCTTTACCAAGTGCAGCGTTGATACCACCTTGTGCAGCGCCTGAGTGTGAACGTAGTGGGTGAAGTTTTGTGATAACGGCTGTTTTCTTACCAGCTTCTGTCAGCTCTTTGGCTGCTGCCAAACCTGCTAGTCCGGAACCGACGATAACAGCGTCATATTCGTAGATTTTTATATCTGAGTTTGTGCTCATAGTATCTCTATCCTTTTAAACATAATGCATCTATTTTAGCGTAATGTAGTTTAATATTAGGAGGAATGAGAAGAGGTTTATGTGTAGGTGAGGTGGAGTGTTACGATGCTTTTCGTCATCCTGTACAGATGACGAAAAAACTATATTTTTAAGCGTTAACCGTACTGACTTGAGCAGCAAAATCTTTAGCAGAGATAAGTTCTAGCCCAATTATCTTTCTGCCCACAACATTTTCTATCTCTTTGAAGTAGGTTTCAAACATCTCATAACATGCTTCATTTTCGACGACAAGTACTTCTGCACCTACATCATACGCTTCAAGAAGTGTTGCTCCTGCTTTTTTCAGTGCCAAAGTCTTGTTGTCTTCTAAAATAGAGAGACCAGAGAGTTTGTTTTTACGTACTATAGTTACTTCTTTTGTGCCCAAATCTGCAATAATTTGTGAAATGACATTTTCGTTATCATTCTTTGTGCCTGCATAGTATGCGATATATTTGTTTTCAATGTCATCTATCGTTTTCGCAGCTCTTTTTGTCTCTACTGCTACTTTTTCTTCTTTTTCCATACCAAGACGATCTTTTATCATATCTAGAAGTGAAGGGTGTTCATTTTCATCTCTCTTTGCCATATCTTTAAGTGCTGTGATGGCTGCATCGTAACTTTTGGCATTGAAAAGGTTGTTTTCATACTCACAGTCAAAAAGAGCAGAGTGAGGTGAGGTGATAGCTTCCAAAATGGCATCTTTATGTTCATTTCCTTCACTTATCATCTTATGTGCAAGCACCAAGATAGCATCCCCAATGTACTCACGGTCAAAAAGCGATGTTTCTGAGGCATAGTGTAGGGCATAAAGTGTTTTATAAAATTTAAGATCTGACTCTGTTGCATAGGGTTCTAAAAGTGCGTAAGATTGCATAAAGTCATCATCATTGATTTTGAGTCCATTGTTTGAACGGTAGCTGTTTGCAGGCTCTATGGTAAGTTCTGTTCCCAATCTCTCTACAATGCTTGCTACTTTCTCTTTGGCTTCAACGATGAGTCCATTGATTTTCATAATGAGCTTTTGCTTAGGGTAAGAAAAATCACTGTTTTGTGCTTGTATAAGTCCTAGCAAGTCTTTCGCTGTTGCATCTTCTTCGACATTAAGTGTAAAGTTTTTGTAGTATGGCAGGTAGTCTGTTTTCGCATTAAAAAAGAATGCTCTTACTGTAAGTTTTTGTGACATTAAGTATCTCCATCATTTGTTATAATATTAAATTAAGTATATCTTATGCAACTTCCAAATAAAACATAGTATATAAACTAAAGTAAAAACACATGAACTATGTTACAATTTTGCCATGATAGATAAAGAACAATACCTCATAAACAACCTAAACTCAAAATATATCGGTGACGATGCAGCAGTTATAGGTGACACACTCTACAGTATGGATGCTTTTTTTGAAGATGTGCATTTTAAACGTGAATGGATGTCTATGGCGCAGATAGGGCGTAAAGCCATGCTTATAAACCTCTCTGATGCCATCGCCATGAATGCACAGCCAAAATATGCGCTAGTCACAGTCTCTATACCTTCAGAGATGACACATACACAGATAGATGCACTCACACAAAGTATGCAAAAGACCGCAGGAGAGTATGGCTGCGAAATCATAGGTGGTGACACCATCGGTGGTGATAAACTTCACCTCAGCATTACCATCATCTCAAAGAGTGAAACTCCACTTTTGCGTACCACAGTTAATGAGGGTGATTTACTTGCGTATACGGGTACATTAGGGGATAGTAAACGTGACTTAGATGCACTCTTTCGTGGTGAAAAAATAGCTTCAAATTCACGCTTTTATGAGCCAACATTACGAGCAACATTCATAGCCAAAGCAAGAGAATATCTAAGCGCTGGTATGGACATCTCAGACGGTCTATACTGTGATACCAACAAACTATTAGATATTAATAAATATGGATTTGAGCTATTGACTGGTATTGACGATACAGTAGGGCTTAGTGGGGAAGAGTATGAAATGCTAATATCTTTTAATAAAAAAGATTTAGAGAAGCTGAAAAGTATCGCTAAAGAGACAAATACACCGTTAAATGTATTTGCCAAAGTGGTAAAAAATGAGGAAAGGTTTAAGTGCAATAGTCACCACTTTTAATCAAAAAACTAGTTCCAAATACTCTTCATCTTCCGCGTCATTGCCTCTTCTACTTCTTTGATGAGTTTTTTCGCTTCGTCTCCATAGACAAAAGTACCTTTGTAGTTACGTTCTACAGCATTCACATACGCTTTTAGGCTGGCTTTTTCTTCCTTGGTTTGAGGGGCTTTGAAGAGGTACTTCATCCCAGAGTTTTCGTTGTAGTTTGGTCTTGCTGTCTCTATGTAGAGTCTGCTTGAAGTACGTACCAAATCGTAGTTGTCTTTAAGCTTGTAGACTTGCACACGTACACCATAGGGTGCATCATAGGCTTTCCCTCTTCTGTCCCAATGGCTGTAGAGTGTGAGAGTTGTACCGTTTATCTCGTAGTATCCATCTTCTACACTTTTATCAGAACAAGCACCTGTACGGTCTTTAAGTATAAGGTTAAAGACAAAGGTAAGGTTGTTGTTTCGCTCTTCACGGTAGAGTCTTAACACTTCGCCTTTAGAGTCGTAGATGTCATAGGTCTCTGTAGTAAGGCTAAAGTCTTGATTACCTATAGTAATGTGTTTGAGCTCTGCGCCCATCACTGCTTGTGCTACAAGGAGTAGCAAAAATACTGTTTTTTTCATATTTAACCTTTTGGGACTGTTCTGTTTGCTAAAGCTGCAGGGTATGTGCGTTCTTTAGCGATAGACTCAGCTCTTTTACTGAGTATAGCTTCATCAGAGTGTAAATGTCGTGCAAATTCTCTTGTTCCTACGACCTCATCGTTCACAAATCCCAGTTTTACAAACTCTTTTGCGATAGCATCTATCATATCTAGCACGGAAGAGACCTTGACTATCTCACAACGTGCATAACGCTCACGAGGAAAAGAGACTTCTGCCACACGTAAAGTAGGGTCATCTCCAGGAATCTGCTGTGCACCAAAGAGGGGTTTTGAGCCCACCTTGGCTTTGGCAAAAGAGGGGATAAACTGTGAAAGATGCTTTATGGCAGCATTTGTACGCTTTTGTGTCTCCTCTTTTGTCCAGGATTTTTCTATCTTGTCGATGAAGTCTTGCCCAAGTTTTGGTTGGCAGCTCACCATAGTATTGGCAACCAGACCATCTTCATAGAGGGTAATCTCTTTGGTCATACCATGCAACTGAAAATAGCCATGAGGGTAGGGTGTAAACTGTCCCATACCTCTTGGTGTACCACGCTCTCCATGAAAGATGATTTCAGGAAACTTCGTACTCTCAAAAGTCTCACAATGGCTGACATATGCAGCCTTAAACTCCACCATCGCCTTACATGGCGCACCAAGCAGGTCATCTATCTTCCCTGTTCTGAAACCTGCAGCATTTATGAGGTAGTCAAAGTGTGCTGTCTGGCTTTTATCTTCTTGAATGTAAGAGATGTCCCAGCCATCTAAGTCATAATTCTTCTGTACATTATGTACGATGCTGTTGGTATGTAGCGTCACACTCTCCAATGCTTCTAAGGTTAATGCAGTCCCCGCTGCCAGTCTAAAGAGGTTAAGCCCATACTCTTGCACCATGATGAGTGGAAACTGTACCTTTTCCAAGTCTATACGCTTAGCTACAGGTATCATCCACTCATCACAGCTTTGTGGATGAGCCAAGGTTTCTTGCTCTCTAAGTGCTTCTATCTGCTCTTTAGAGTAGCTTTTATAGTAGTTCTCAGGCTTACCCAAAACTTCATTGTTTGTATCTTTGGCGATGAGTGCTTCATACTCTTTAGTAAGCAGTTCTAGTCTAGGGAGTAAAGCTTCAGGCGTACTCTTATCTGTCGTAGGTAAGATAATAACAGTCGGTCTGTAGTCCACAATATACGGATAAAAGCGTAAAAAGTCTATAGACTGTTTAAGTAGGGTGACACACTGTGCATCACTTATCTCACGGTAGAGGTTACCCCCAGCATGCAGATGACAAAAAGGAGGGCCGCTCACAAGACTAGGCTCTTTTTCAAAGAGTGTCACATCTAGTCTAAGCTTACCAAAATAAAGCGCAGCACTCGCACCGGCTACCCCTCCACCAACTATGGCTATTTTTGCTTTTTTGTTTATCATTTTTTTCCTCGCGTAGGGTGTTGTTGCCACAACACCTTTTCTCAACCCTTGCGGCGAAACATTTATTTTATGCACAGTTGTTTATGTGGTGTGGTGGCAACCACACCCTACAAATATTTTAACAATTTTTCAAAATCATCTATAATCACCGTAGGTTTATGTACCCCGATATCTTCTCCATAATTATATCCATATGTCACCCCAACTGAGTCCATACCATAGGCATTGGCAGCGAGTATGTCATTTTTAGAGTCACCTATCATCACTGCATTTTCTACCTCAATCTCTAAACGCTCACACACATGCAAAAGTGGTTGTGGATGAGGCTTTTTCTCAGGCAAACTGTCTCCACCTAAAATGAGTGAAAACATTGCATCCATACCTAAACCTTGAAGGATAGGGGAAACAAAAGGAAAAGGTTTGTTTGTAACTATAGCAAGTATATATCCTTTTTCTTTGAGTGCATGGAGTGTTTCTATAACGTTTGGGTAGGGCACAGTAGCATTACATAGGTTTTTCTCGTAGTAGTCCAAAAAGATTTTGAGTGCCTTTTCTACATACGCTTCATCTAGGCTTTCATCGACCTCTCTTGCACCAGAGAGTGCACGTTTCACAAGGGTAAGTGCACCATTGCCTACCCAGCTGTGTATCACCTCTTCATCAAAGGTATCACGTCCTAACTGTGTTAACATATAGTTCACTGCCAAAGCCAAATCAAGTGCAGAGTTGATGAGTGTACCATCCAAGTCGAAGATAAGAAGTTTTTTGTTTTCAAATTTCAAATGTATAACCTTGTTCTAATTACTGCGATTATACATATTTTAGATAAAATACAATAATTATTTTTCCCAAGAAAGAACACAATGAAGCTAATCTATCCACTCAACGTCAAAAACGAATTTGTTTTCAACTCCTCTGCACGTGACTTTACTGTCGAAGAGATACCCCTCTATGAATTTACAGGAGAGGGTGAACACCTTGTACTGCAAGTGCGTAAGAAAGACCTGACAACATGGGAGATGCTCGATGCCATCTCTAACCATGTAGGCATTCGTCGCCGTGATATGGGGTATGCAGGACTTAAAGACAAACATGCCATGACCATACAATACATCTCGGTGATGGCGATACACGAAGAGAAACTCAAAAATTTTGAACATGAGAAGATTAAGATACTCTCAACAGTACGCCACAACAACAAGATACGCGTAGGGCACTTAAAGGGAAACCGTTTTAAGATACGTCTTAAAAAGGTACTGGGCGTACAAAAAGACAAACTTGACTCTGTGTTAAAGTGGATAAAGAAAAACGGTGTATCCAACTACTTTGGTAACCAACGTTTTGGAAACGATGGAGACAACTGGGTAGATGGAAAAAAGCTCATCGAAGGTACTTTAGAAATGCGCAATAAAAAGACCAGAGAATTTCTTATGGGTTCTTACCAGTCCTACCTCTTTAACAACTGGCTATCTAAGCGTATGGAGCTTAACCTACTGCTTGAAAAGTTCTCTGAAGCTGAAACAGAGCAGGTAATGGAGCTACCAGAAGGCTCACTTAAAGGTACCAAAGACCAACCAAATTTCTTTAAACTTGTAGAGGGTGATACAATGATGCATTACCCATATGGACGTGTATTTAATGTTGAAGACCTTGCAGAAGAAGCCAGACGCTTTGAAACAAAAGATATCGCCCCTGCTGGACTACTACCTGGCA
The DNA here is from genome assembly GCA_013607775.1 of Campylobacterota bacterium. Lineage (GTDB taxonomy): Bacteria > Campylobacterota > Campylobacteria > Campylobacterales > Sulfurovaceae > Sulfurovum. The sequence goes on from VCAW01000199.1 coordinate 12,991, forward strand.
AAAAAGCCAAACTCTCTACAGCTACCGCTGGACTTCTTGAAGCCCCTTTTGTAGAAGAGATGCCACTAAACGGTGCTAGACGCTACGCATGGATACAAGTGACTGAAGTTACCAAGAACTATGTAGAAGAGAAGGCACATTATGAACTTTCGTTTGTACTTCCTAAAGGATGTTATGCAACAAATGTACTCGATGTCTTACGTGGAGAAGCACTAAACTAGACTACACACAATCACTTCACTTTTTTGATATGCTATAATTATATTAATCAAAAAAGGAAAAGAAGATGATAAAAAATAAATTTAAAAAAATTGCTGTCATAGGGGCTCTCTCTTCTGCACTGTTTTTTACAGGATGTACACCTCAAGAACAGGCATTAGCTACTGGTGCAGTTGCAGGTGCTGTAGTTGCAGGTGCTGTTTATAGCTATCCTCATTACTATAACCGTCCATACTACTACTATAGTGGAAGATACTACTACGGGGGATACTACTCAGGTGGATACTACCACTACAACGGACACAGATATAGAAGTGGCCACTACTTCAATGGTGGATACAGATACTACAACGGACGTCGCTATAGAGCTCAGGTAGGACACTACGGATACTACCAAAACCGAAGTCAGTACAACAATAGGCAACATTACAGAAACAATAATAGAAACTATAACAATAACCGAAACTATAATAACAGTAGAAATCATGACAATAGAAACTATAACAAGACATACAACAGAAGCAATAACTATACAAGATCAAATACACGAAATTACTCTAATACCTACTATAGAGCACCAAGAAATGTCAACAGGTCGCATGTAACGAGATATAGATAATTTTTATGAGTAAATGAGGAAGTTTATCTTAGGTACGGAAAAGGGGAGATTGTGTTCGTTGGTAGCCGAGACAACAATGTTTTCTACAAGGAGGAAGAATAAAAAATACTCTCCGTACCTAAGATATGCGCGAAGTATAACTAAATAAGATAAAATTAGTCTTAAAAGTTAAGCTTATAACTATAATTTGCTAAAACTATCTATAATTTTTTTATCTTCTCTAACACACTAACCAGTTCTCCATCTTAAATATGTCCGCTGTAGCGGGCATTCCCTTCCATCCATTAGATTCTAGGTACATCATTTTATTTCCAAAATATCCTACTATATATTTTTCTTTATAGAGTGGAAAGGTGCCAGAATGGAACATCGCAAAAATGTCATCATACGTTTTAGCCACTTCATAGTAAGAGAAATCAAAGCTATGAAGAGCGATAAGTGCCGCATGAAACATCTCATTTTTATGCATAGCAGGGCTCACTACATAATAGGCAGGATACGCCACAGCAGGGTCATCTAACAACTTGGAGATATAGAGTTTTTCTTTCTTTTTGTTATACATAGTGGGATTATAGTAAAGAAAATGAAGAAGTGTTGAAAATATGTCATATTGACATATTTTTATGCAATACAGACTTTTACTATAGGGTGACTCGGCAAAGCAGAGAGTATGGCTTCACTTTTATCTTGAAGTCTTAAGAGATATTGCTTACGCTCTTTGTAAATGCGTAAATCTTTTAGGTTAGCTTCACTAAAGTTCTCATCACAGGAAGTAAAACAGGCACATTCATTGTTTATGAGAAGTTCAAGGACTTCTATCCGCCTGTCTATGGTTGAGAGTTCATTATGTAGTTCAGTTGTTGTTATGGTAGTATCCTATATTGGTATAACATGATGATAGAATATTTTAATACACTTGATAAGGGCATTTTGGGAATATTTTTTGCTTGTAGATGATTAGTATTAGAGGATAAATTATAAATTCATCCTCTTGTTACAAATATCAAGACATATTTGATATACTCTTAATACTGAAATAATGTAATTGTAAGACGTTTTGTTTTGTTAATAAATAGGGGTCTAGTAAACTTTAAGAGCCA
>VCAW01000200.1 GCA_013607775.1 Campylobacterota bacterium
GGTGCTTTGCGAGGATTAAAAGTGGCAGTTGGTGTAAATAAAATGGCAGTTGGTGTAAATAAAATGGCAGTTGGTGTAAATAAAATTGCAGTTGGTGTAAATAAAATGGCATCATTTTAAATAAGCCATTATTTATATAAAATGGCATATAATTACATTAGCCATTAAAGGATTAAAATGAAGCCAAATGAAGTACCTGAAATTATCTCTGCAATGAATAACCAAACTGATTTTAGAGTAGCTCACGAAGTAAATCAGCTATCAATTAGTACCCTAACCCCTCTTGAAATTGATTTCTTTTTTGCATTTGTATCAGATATTCGCAAAGATGATGATAACATCAAACGCTATGTAATTTCAAAAGAAGTTATGGAGACAAAGCTTAAAAGGCGTATAGATAAGCAGAGGGTAGAAGCCTTACTAAAACGTATGCTTGGAAAGCAGATTTGGATTAACAACGATGATGAAATCAAAGGTTATAACATTTTTGCAACACTTGGATACAACAAGAGAGACGAGGAGTACAATGTACTCTTTAACCCTGATTTAAAGCCGTTCCTATTAAAACTTGATACATTTATCTTAGGCAATACAAAATACTTATTTGCACTGGAGAGTAAGTATCAAAAGCAAATGTATCTACTTATGAGTCAATGGAAGAAACGAGGGAAATACACCACTAAAGTAGATGCACTTATGGAGAGCTTCAAAGTACCAGAGTCTATGAAAGCGTGGGGAGAGTTTAAGAGAAAAGTACTTGATAAATCTGCTAAAGTATTCTTTGAGAAGTCCGATGTAATCTTTGAGTGGAAAGTTACCAAGAAAAAAGGGAAGAAGATTGATGAAATCACTTTTTACATTCAAGATAACCCACATTTCAATAAATCAGAGGATACAGGCTTATTTGATGCCGATGAGATGCAGACTGGCTATGAACAGTACTACGGGAAAAAGATTAAAACCAAACAAGGGGTATTTAGCATTGTTAGAATATCTAATCTTGGTGGACAAATTCAAATATATTTTTATGAAGATAGTGATGAGTATGCAGTGCTGCCAAATATCGAAGCATTAGAAAAAGCTATTAAAGCTACAGAGAATAAAAAAGGTGACCATGAAACTAACAGCTAAAGAGTACGCAACCCAATTAGACGTTAGTATTCAATCCGTATACAAAAAGATTAAAAGAGGTTCATTAACCATAGTTAAGGAAAATAACATAA
>VCAW01000201.1 GCA_013607775.1 Campylobacterota bacterium
CAGTGTCATTGACTGTGAATTGTTTAAGTGCTTACAACAAGCATCTATAAAGTAGCACAAACTTTTTACAACCAAATCCCTAGGGATTTGGTTGTAATGAATTATAGGAGGATTTACTTTGAAAAAAACACTACTGATACTCTCTATGCTTTTGACACTTTCAATAGCCGCAGAGAAACTTGACAAAATTATTATTGCAGGACCACCTGCAAATGTTTCAGACCCTATATTTAAGATGATAGAGGATGGTGTACTCAAAGAGTTTGCCAATAAAGTTGAATTTAAAATGTGGAAGAACCCCGATCAACTACGTGCGATGATTATCAATAAAGAGGTGGACTTTGTAGCGGTTCCGACTAATGTAGCGTCTATTCTTTACAATAAGAAACAGCCTATTAAAATGTTAAATGTTTCAGTTTGGGGAATATTGAAGATCCTCTCAAGAGATGAGAAGGTCAAACATCTTGAAGATTTAAAAGGTTCAGAGCTTGTGGTACCTTGGCGTGGAGATATGCCAGATGTTGTACTTAGAGCCGTGATGAAGAAAAAAAGGATTGAGCAACAAAGATATCAAGCTCGTCTATGTTTCCAACCCGATGGATGCCGCACAACAACTGATTATGAGAAGGGCAGACAATATCTTATTGCCTGAGCCTGCTACTTCTATGGTGATGAGAAAAACCAAATCATTTCCGATAAGCATCATTGCGCCTACTGTCTTTAGAAGTGTTGATCTTCAGGCTGACTGGGGTGATGTCTATCAAAGAGAAGGGAAAATCCCGCAAGCAGGTATGGCAGTCGTTGGTAAGATGATAGAGAAAAAAGAGATCATTAAAAAGTTTCAAGAGGAATATACCAAAGCAATGCAGTGGTATAAAACCCACAAAGTTGCCTCTGGAAAACTGGTTGTGAAGTATGTAGATATGTTTAACCCAGAAGCCGTTTCTGACTCTATCGGTTTTGTGCAACTTGATGTAAAAAAGGCTATTGACGTCAAAGAAGATTTGAATTTCTTCTTTAATGTTCTAAAAGAAGACAATCCTAAGATTATCGGGGGTACTTTACCTGATGACAACTTTTATATACAGGATTAAATAGGTGAAATCAGTTCTGAAAATTCTTAGAGACTTCCCTGCCTACCTTTGGAGTGGCTGGGGAGCACTCGCTTCTATTTTTCTTTTTATTGCAGCCTGGGATGTGGGGAATCAGATTTATGGTGACCTCATTCTTCCTTCTCCTTTGGAGACATTTCATACACTGGCTATACTTTTTGAAGATCCAGAGTTTATACAAAACCTGATGATTACGCTTCGCCGTGCGATGGTAGGGTTTGGTATCTCTTTGGTGGCAGGAACGGCATTGGGACTTTTGGCAGGTTTTTTTGTCACTGCTTCTGTTGTCAGTCGTCCTATTGTAACTATCTTGATGGGGATGCCCCCTATTGCATGGATCGTTTTAGCGATGATATGGTTTGGTATGGGAGATGCTACTGTGGAGTTTACTGTAGTGGTTGCTTCATTGCCTATTGTTTTTGTAGGAGCCTTGCAGGGAACACGGACGCTTGAAGATAAATTTGAAGAGATGGCAGACATCTTTAAAGTGCCGTTGTTTATGAAGTTTTTTGATATTTATCTACCGCATATTTTTTCTTATGTTTTTCCTGCATGGGTTGCGGCTCTTGGGATGGCGTGGAAGATCGTTGTGATGGCTGAACTCTTGGCTACGAGTGACGGCTTGGGTGCAGCATTGGCACTTTCTCGAAGTCAGCTCGATACTGCTTCTGCACTGGCTATTGTCGTTGCGATGGTAGGGCTGTTAATGGTGGCAGAGTATATCTTTTTGGAACCGGTTAAAAGAGAGGTAGAAAAGTGGCGAGACTAAAAGTAGAAGAATTAAGCTTTTCTTTCGGATATGATACGATTTTGGAAAATCTCAACTTTGAGGTTAACGAAGGGGAAGTCGTTTCTATTGTAGGACCTAGTGGTGGAGGGAAAACCACACTGCTTAGACTGTGTGCCGGACTACTAGATAGACAAGAAGGCAAGATAGAAAACAGTTTTGATACACAGGCAATCGCCTTTCAAGACCCAAGACTCTTGCCCTGGAAAAATACCATAGACAATATCTCTTTTGGACTCAAAGCCATGGGTATTTCAGCCAAAGAGAGAGAATCAAGAGCCAAAGAGATAGCCCTGAAATTTGATCTTGAAGAGAGTGATTTTGACAAGTTTCCCAAAGAATTGAGTGGGGGTATGAGACAAAGAGTATCGTTTGCTAGAGCGTTGGTAACCAAACCAAAACTTCTTTTTTTGGATGAACCGTTTTCGGCACTGGATATAGGACTCAAAAGAAAGCTTCAAGACCATGTGATGGAGCTTATATCAAACAAAGAGATTACTATCTTTTTCATTACCCATGATATTATGGAGGCAATCAGACTCAGTGATAAGATTCTGCTTCTTGCTCCCGACCCAGGACGGATTATCAAAGAGTTTACTTTTGATTTGCCACAAGAGCAAAGAGATGATGAGTATGTTTACTCACAAACAGCCAAATTGCTAAGTGACAGAGAGATTATTGAGACATTTGAATTGGAGTTTAAATAATGGCAGCGACAAAACACTATGAATCCTACCCTGAAGGTGATGTTCCAATTTATCTGGCTTATGGCTTTCGTCCTGCTTTTTTACTGATGGCTCCCTATATGATACTCTCTATTGTATTGTGGGGACTCTACTACAGTGGTTATATTACTTTGCCGTTTATAGGTGATACACTCTCTTGGCATATTTATGAAATGCTGTTTGGTGTAGGCTTTTTGGGTATGGCAGCATTTATTTTTACAGGGGCTCCAGAACTTTATCCAGGAACCATTCCAGTTGTGGGTAAAACGTTACGCAACCTCTTTGGATTGTGGATAGCAGGAAGAGTAGGTTTTTGGTTGATGGATGTCATTACCCCATATCCTGCTGCCATCATCAACATTGTTCTTTTCGCATGGCTGACCGCACTGGTAGCCAAGCCTATCTTTAAAGACCCTGCAAAAAGGCATGTGAGTGTAGCGTATGGTTTTGTAGCGGTTCAAGTTGCACAGATATGGTTCTACCTTTCTGTGCTTGGATTTGTTCAGACACCCGCTTTGGAGATACTCAAAATTTCACTGGCTGTATTTTTGGTGCTTATCCTGTTGGCTATCCGTCGTGTGAATATAGAAGCGGTTAACGAGATCATAGAGCTAGAAGAGAAAAATGAAGAGATCTTCTTTGCCAGACCGCCTGCGTATAATCTAACCATGTTCATGATTGCCCTTTTTGCTATAGTAGAATTCTTCTACCCCGGCAACAGAGTTTTGGGATGGATTGCTTTGGGTGCAGCAAGTGCAAGTCTGGCAATACTCAATGACTTTATTGCCTATGATGAAGAGAATATCTTGGGAAAAAGACTGATACGGGCACTTATTACTGTGCCTGTGCTAATCTCTATTGGATATGGTTTAATAGGATACAACTATCTTACTGGTATGCATTATAATAATGGAGATTTCTTACATGTACTTACTAGTGGAGCTTGGACACTCTCGTTTTATTTAGTCATGATTGTTGTGACTATTGTACATACAGGAAGAGATATAGCCAAAGAAAGAAATAACTGGATATGTTTGAGTATTTTTCTCATTTTGGTAGCGACAGTGCTTAGAACATTGGTAGCATTCTACCCTGGAGCTGCAACTACACTTTATATGAGTTCAGCTTTAGTGTGGAGCATACCTTTTGCTATCTATATCGCTATTTATTTTAAATGGTTGTTAAGCCCGAGAGCAGATGGGTTACCGGGGTAAAAGTATAGATGATAACTCTCCTTAAGTTATATTGGTTAAAATCATTTTATGCTAATGAGCCACTTGCAGATTACCAAAAACAACCCACAATTTAAGCTAAATTAAATTTCAAAAAAACCTTTAGACCTCGATAAATGTTATAATACTTTACAACAAACATTAAAACTTTATCAAAAAAACTATAAGGCTTTTTATGAGAACCATTCTACCTAAGATATCTTCAAACCTATCTAAAATGTGGCTTAGAGTTGTCAATATTGAAAGTTCCCTTTT
>VCAW01000202.1 GCA_013607775.1 Campylobacterota bacterium
ATCCCTCTAAAGAGGTAGTCTGTTTGCATATCTTACTCCTTTACGGAGCGCCATATGTTTTTGAACTTATGCAGGTAGACAATTTTGGGCTCTAACGCTTTGAGTTTCTCTACATCCCAAAGTTCAAGGCAAGGGAAGAGATCCTTAAATTCATGGTAACGGTTCTCTATAAAATGTACCTCTTTTTCACCTACACCCAATGCCATCTTTTGATGTGAAAACATAATTTTATCTTGTAAGTCATACTGTAAACAAAACTTTTCCACCATCTTTGCCGTACGTTTAGTGACCTTGGCTTTTTCCAGCGTGTAGTTGGTCTCTATATCTCCAATGTGAATGGTTTGGGAGTTAGATGTACCTTTTGAGTTGAGTGTGGCTAGAGCCTCATACTTTTCAAGCAGACAGAGTGAAGAGACAGAGGTATACTTAGCCAATTCATAAAACAGAGCAGTCCCAGAGATGCCCCCACCTACAATGAGTACATCATAATGATTTTTTTCATCTATTTACCTTATTTCTTTAGAGTGCTTTGAGTTGATTGGCTATTTTCTCAGCAATCATTTCATAGTTTTTTACTTCCAGTAATCTCTTTTGTCCTTTTGCCCCAATGGTAGCTATCTCTTCTTTGTCTAGTGTTAAAAGATAGTCGAGCTTTTGGGTGATTTCTTTGACATTAAAATCACAGAACCATGCATCAACGCAGTCTGTAAAAATGGTTGAGGTGTGTTCTGACTGGGTCATAAGACAAGGCACGCCAGAGGAGTAATAGTCAAAGACTTTTACAGGAGTAGAGGTATTATAAATAGGAAGGTCAGGTAATAGAGCGATGCCTATATCTGATTTTGCTACAAGTTCAAGCAAGGCATCTTTGGTCTTGGCATTATAGACCTTGACATATTCTTTTATGTTAGGGTAATTTTCTAAGAGGGCATAGGCAAATTCTACTTCTATTGTAGAAATATAGAGTTTCCATGCTCTGTTTTTAAGTGAGGCAAAGGCATCCAAGATTGTATTGAACTCACGTAATTTATCTAGTGTCCCCACATAGACAAAGTGTATGGTATCATCTTGATGATGTTGATGGGCATGCAGTGTCGCTGGGTTAATGGCAGGAGAACAGAGTATCGTCGGGATAGTTACATTGGGAAGATAGTGTTCATACATGCGCTTTGAGGTGGGCAAAAAAGCATCACAAGTGTTAATAACCTTTGTCTCTTTTTTGGTTTTTACAGTATGTATACATCGCTTTATAAACTGGTTCTTGCCTTGTGCCTCTTCACATTTTATTTGCACCTTTCTCTTAGGAAAAGAGAAGCGGTAGAGTGCTTTATAGCCATAAGTATCCCTATATTTCAGAACATGTTTCATCAGTGTAATATTGTTACGTACCATGACATAATCATAACTGTGTAAATCAATCTGATTACAAGAAAGCTCATGAAAGAGTACATTTTTGTATCGACTCGGAACGATAAAGTGATGGGAATCTTTACAAGCAAAATCTGATTTAAAGTCTGTAAAGTACACGATGTCAACAATCATATACTTTTTTAAGTAGACTTCAAAGAGTGGGGCGATGAAAGAGTGGTCTACATATTCATCTTGGTCAGTGATATAGAGAAGTTTTTGCATGGCTGTGCTCCTAAAGTTTAAGTATATCTTGTTTGTGTTGACTTAGTGTGTAATATTGTTTGGTTATAATTTTGCAAAAAATAAAGGTTAACTTATGAAACAATTTGAAAATGTAACAGTAGAACTAGAAGGAAATAGCTATTTTGATGGTGCAGTGACAAGCCGTACAGTGAATTTTGCTGATGGAAGCAAAAAGACTTTAGGGTTTATGCTACCAGGTGAATATGAGTTTGGTACAGCTGCGGCAGAACTGATGGAGATTACTTCAGGTGAATTAGATGTGAAACTCCCTGATTCAAGTGAATGGATAGCGGTTAAAGGTGAAGAATCTTTTGATGTGCCTGCAAATAGTAAGTTTCAAGTCAATGTGAAAAGTATAACAGATTATTGTTGTTCTTATTTATAATTTAAAATATCTTTAAGTTCCGTTTCACATTCAGTACACAGTAAAAGAATATACTTGCAACATGAAAGCGTTAAAGAGGTTCCCCTCCCTCCCTTAACCCTCTTTAGCTTTCTAGACAACTTTTCAAACTATAAATGCCTTAGTTTCCCTGCTGAGGTATTCTCCTTTAAATTATCCCTTAAATGAAAAGTTGTCTGTTTATTTGACCAGTCAAATTATTCATCGCCCCAGCCATGCATACGTTTTGCAACAATGACATCAGCATCGTTGAATATGTTGTCTATGATGTTGACAGAGAGATAGTAGGTCTCTTCGAGAAGTGTTGACCATTCATCTCTTTGTGCTGCTGTGCTATTGGGGATGAGGATAATAATATTTCCTCCTGTACGTATAATGGGGTAACATTTTTCTAAAAATTCGCGTTTGTTCTCTTGGTTAAAATCAAGTGTCGCGATGAGATAGTCATATTCTATGCCCTATATAAGGTAACGTGGACGGCGTAGATTGAACTTAATCATTTTCATATGTGAGGCATCGGCATAGAGTGGTTTGAGCTCATCATAACAACTGTCATTGATACAATAAAGGTAATACTGTGTGTCAATGCTCTGACAAAAATCTTGTAAATATTTCGTCAAAACGGTGTTGTTATCTGTAAAATGTACGATGCGTTGCCCAGGTTTCTTTGCCAGTATCTGTAAGAGTTCTTCGACTTGTGTTGCTTCTAAATTTTTCATACGTTTAGTCTATCTAAAAATCAGCGAAAATGTGTATAATGTTTTTAATAATTATAGAAAAAATGGCTGAAGGTAGACAGAATGGAACGTAAAAAAATATATAACCCCGAATCAGATGAGACAACAAGTGAACGTAAGATATTTGGGGGGAACCCTACAGGGATTTTTGAGCTTAATGATATTAAGTACCAGTGGGCGTATAACCTTTGGGAGATGATGCTTAACAACACATGGTTCCCTAAAGAGGTAGATATGACACGTGATGTGAATGACTATAAACATTTGACTGACTCAGAAAAATCCGCCTATGATAAAGTCCTTGCACAGCTTATCTTTATGGACTCTTTACAGACCAATAACATTATTGACAACCTTAACCCTTTTATCACTTCTCCTGAAGTCAATCTTATCTTGGTGCGTCAAGCGTTTGAAGAGGCATTGCATTCACAAAGTTATGCCGTGATGGTAGACAGTATTTCGACAAACTCTAAAGAGATTTATGAGCTTTGGAGAAGAGACATGAAGCTCAAAACAAAAAATGATGCCATTGCAAAAGTGTATGAAGAACTTTCTACTAATCCAACAGATGAAAACATCGTTAAGGCGATGTTTGCCAACCAGATTTTGGAAGGTATTTACTTTTACTCTGGATTTGCATACCTCTATACCCTTGCACGTTCAGACAAGATGCTAGGTACTGCACAGATGATTCGTTTTATCCAAAGAGATGAGGTAGCGCATTTGTTACTCTTCCAAAACATGATTAACTCTACTAAAAAAGAGCGTCCGGAACTTTTTACGAAAGAGCTTGAAGAAGATGTCTACCAGATGTTTAGAGATGCGGTGAAGCTTGAGTGTGAATGGGGTGCATACATCACGCAAGGACAGATTCTTGGACTAACGGACGATATCATAGAACAGTACATTAAACATCTTGCAGATAAAAGACTGCATGCTGTAGGAATGGAGCCACTTTACAATGTGGAACATCCTATTAAATGGGTGGACAATTTCTCTCAGTTTAATGACCAAAAAACAAATTTCTTTGAAGGAAATGTGACAAATTACTCCAAAGGTAGTTTGGACTTAGATGACTTTTAGGAGTTAAAATATGTTAGGCAAACCAAAAACACTTGAAGTTGTCTCTCTACAGCTTCCTACCCATATGCGCTATCAAGAAAACCTTGATACGCTTCTTCACTATTTAAAAAACCATCAAGATAAACATATTATTGTAGCACCTGAAGTCTTTTTGACAGGGCTTGACTATGCACATATGGCAACTGCTGCCAAGTTCTCTGCCAATGCGTTAAAAACGCTTAAAAAAGAGATAGATGAACAAGTTGTCGTGTTGACACTTATTCTTGAAGATGGGGATGATTTTGTCAATCAGGCAGTAGTCATTCATAAGCATAAGATTATCCATAAACAAGAGAAGATAAAACTCTTTAAGCTAGGGGATGAAGATCTCTATTTTAAAGCAGGGAAGAAGAAAAAGATTAAGCCTTTTGTATTGGATGGTGTAGTGTATGCTTTGCTTATCTGTTTTGAGTTACGCTTTAAAGAGCTATGGAAACAGATAGAGGGGGCAGATGTGGTGCTCATACCTGCACGTTGGGGTAAGCCTCGTAAAAAACATTTGGAGATACTCTCTGAAGCATTGGCAGTCATGAATCAATGTTATGTCGTACTCTCCAATGCATCAGATATAGATATGGCTTCCTCTTCAGCTATTATATCTCCTACAGGAGAGGCAATACGTGAGGATAAGCAAGAAGCAATAGAAGGCACGATAGACTTTCGGGAGATCAAAAAGATGCGTCGCTATATAGCGATGGACTAATGTATTAATTTAGGATAATAATGAATAAAATGAAATTAATTTTTGGACTGTGTGTAGGACTACTTTCTCTTCATGCAATAGAGTTACCACAAGAGATAAACAAACAAATAGAAGATTGTAAAAATGGACATACTCTAAGTTGTATGGATGTGGGTGTAGCATTGACAACAGGTGAAAATGCTGAAGATCAAGAGAAAAAAGATTTGGGGCTAGAGTATATGCGTCGTGCATGTAGTTATGGTGAGACCAAAGCGTGTGATTTATTGGGTGAAAATTATTTTAAAGACAAACACTTTCTTGCAGCAAAGCCTTACTTTGAATCAGCCTGTGAACGAAACATTGTTACTGCATGTACCGGACTTGGAACCATGTATAGAGATGGAAATGATGTGAAACAGGATGATATTTTATCTCGTAAGTATTACGAAAAAGCGTGTACGCTGGGAGATAAAGATGCCTGTATCAATGTTGCTATCATCTATAGAGGTGGTTTTGGTGTGGCAAAAGACCGCGTTCAGGAGAAAAAGTACTACAAAAAGGCTTGTGATGCAGGTAGTAAAGTAGGTTGTTCTAGCTTTACAAGAATGGATAACAAAGACAAGGGAATAGAAGAACCTGGTTTATGGGAGCAGTTCAAAAGCCTCTTTTAGATAGAATTTCGCATAATAAGGACTTGGGAGACGGTACGTATATGATAAAATCGAGACAACGACAAAATCTTGTTGCAGAAATAGAGAAAAAATTTCCATTAGATGCACATGTAAAAGAGGCTTTTTTATCTGTAGACAGAGAAGCTTTTGTCCCTACCCAATTTAAACACCTCTCTTATAACCTCGATGCCCTTCCTCTTGCAGCAAGCCAATGGATATCCTCTCCTCTTACTGTAGCAAAAATGACACAGCACCTTGAACTTAAAGGTGTGGACTCTGTACTTGAAGTAGGGTGTGGTTCGGGCTATCAAGCAGCCATACTCTCCAAGATATGCCGTAGAGTCTTTACCATAGAGCGTATCGATGAGCTTATGAAAGAGGCAAAAGCAAGATTTTCAAAACTTGAAATGCACAACATCTTTCCCCGTTTTGATGACGGACAGCGCGGATGGAAGCAGTATGCCCCATATGAGCGCATACTTTTCTCTGCGACAGCAAAAGAGATACCTGAAGTGTTGTTTGAACAGTTGGCAGAAGGGGGTATCTTGATAGCCCCTGTGGAGCAGGCTGAAAACTATCATATCATTACCCGTTACTACAAAAAGAATGGACGCATCACCTCTGAGACTATAGAGCAGTGTCTGTTTGTTCCTGTTTTAGATGGTACACAAAAGTAAAATTCATTTTTACTCCATCTCTCTCTGATAAAGATTTTAATCCCTTACTCCCTAGTATATAATCCATTTTCCCTATACCTACGTATAGTCTAATAAAAGAATTTTTTAAGTAAGTATGCCTTACAATACATAATTGACCGATAGTCAGTCAAAAGGATAAAGATGGCAATTATTGTAGATAAAGAACAGAAAAGAACCGATATCGCTTGTGCTTGTAAAGAGATTCTTCTTGAAAATGGTATTAAAAACCTCACCATTTCACATATCGCTAAAACGGCAGGTATAGGGAAGGGTACAGTCTATGAGTACTTTGAAAACAAAGAAGATATCGTGTTCGAAATTATTACAGTATTTATCTCTGAGTATGAACAAAGACTGCTTGAAGTACTTAAAAAAGATATTAGTACGAAAGAGAAAATATTTTATTTTTTATATATAGGTTTTGAAGATGAAGAGAGTAAAAGACAATTAACGTTGTATAGAGAGTTCTTAGCTATAGCAATGACAAGTGGCACCGAAGAGATGGTTACCTTCAATATTGAATGTCGTAATAAGTTTGCATTGTTAATCACAGATATTTTTAAAGATGGTATACAGCGAGGCGATATCTGCGAAGGATTGGAGCATCTTACTTCTGCGCTCCTTGCCTTTAAATTGGGGTTAATTGTAGAAACACAGACAGCGAATTTGGATACCCAACGTGAGATTACCACTTTCTTGAATCTGTTTTATACCCTGATAGAAAAAAGGATACGTAATGACAACTTCTAGAAGCGTTAAAATAGTATTACTGTTTGTTTTCCCTTTATCTCTTTTTGCACAAAGTTATGGGTTACCAGCGTTGATTGATTCTGCGGCACACACCAATGGTTTAATCAAAGCAAAAGAGATCAATATAAAAGCAAAAGTTGAACAAGTTGAATCTGCAAAGAGTGCTTACTGGCCTACCTTGGATGTCGGGGCTGACTATTCATTGTTCTCTCCTAACTATTTGGTAAGTCCAGGACAATCAGGCAATATATTTGCTTCGTTGCGTATGGATCTGTATGATGGTGGTAGAAAAGATGCACTTGTGAGGGCTAAAGACTTTGCACATAAAGCTTCATTATTTGAAAAAGCTGCTTTTGAGAAGAGTATCACACTTGAGATAGTACGTGATTATTATGGTATCCAAACACTCAAAGCAACGATAGATGCATTACAGGAACGTGCCAAAGAACTTAAAGCCCAGATAGAACGTGTGAAAAAATTTCAAGGAGCAGGTCTTGCTACTGTGGAAGATATAGATAAGCTTACTGCTGTTTATGAAAACAATAATTTTACACTGGAAAATACTAAGTTTACACTTGAAAAAAGTGAAGAAAACCTCAAACTTGTTACGGGGCTTTCTGCAACACAGTTGAAACAAAATTACTTTAAAGAGCCTAGAAAAGTAGAGTTTGAAGTGTTTGAAACGATTAAGATGCTTCAGGCCAATGCCAATGCAGTAGGAGAGAATGCAAATGCTATAGATGCAGGATATTTGCCACAGGTAAACCTTACGGACACCTATCATAAATCACATTTTGATGATGTTGTCACTGTCCCTAGTTTTGAAGGTGATGGTTTTTTGGTTGAGCAGCAGAATAAACTAATGGTTTCTGTAAATATGAGGCTGTTTGACAAAGGTAAAATAGCCAAAGAGAGTGAAGCTGTAAAGTATCAGAAATTGTCACTTCTTTCTGAAATAGCGTATAGAAAGAAAGAACAAAAGATGAATTTTAGATTGGCAGAGAGAAACCTCAAGACAACGAGAACCAAGATAAAGAGTTCCAAAAGTGCTTTAAAAGCAGCACAAAGTACGTATGACGTAGTACGTAAAAAGTTTGAAGCGGGGTTGGTAGACAACATCGCTTTTTTAGATGCACTGGCACAAAGGACATTGGCAGATGCCCGTTACAAAGAGACAGTTTACAATTATGAAGTGAGAAAATCAATCTACTATTATTATGCAGGGAAAGACCCTAAGGAGTTTATACGATGACAAGAATTAAAATTCAGTACAGTGGAGCACTAAATGCGTAATTGTGCAAGAATTAT
>VCAW01000203.1 GCA_013607775.1 Campylobacterota bacterium
GTGCGAAAGTTAAGGAATAATGTCAATATTGTAGCAAAGTTTAGTGTTATTGGTAGTACAGTTTAGTGAAAAATACATACTACACACAATGTAAACTAGATACCATTGTAGCGTAGTTTATTGAAACTGACAGTGGATCAGGACAGGCAAAAATAGGGGAAGTGGCTCTGGCGAGCTCAGGCATTTTATTCTTCGACGAAATCCCTCATTTTTCAAAGAATATCCTTGAGGCAATGCGAGAACCACTTCAAGACAGAAAAGTCCTTATAGCGCGTGTTCAGAGTAAAATAGAGTATGATGCAGACATTATGTTTGTTGCAGCACAAAATCCTTGTCCTTGTGGGAATTTACTCTCTAAAGTCAAAGTATGCAGATGTTCAGAGCAAGAGATAAAACGCTATAAAAACAAGCTCTCTGATCCTTTTCTAGACCGTATAGATCTGTTTGTTGTGATGCAGGAGGTAGAGAGTACAGACTGTTCAGATGTAACATCTTCTGCGATGCATAAAGCAGTCATAGAAGCATTTATTCAACAAAAGAGAAGAGGACAAAAAAGACTCAATGGTAAACTGACTGAGTCAGAGATAGAGACGGTATGTATTTTAACCACGGAAGCACAAAATATTTTACATACAGCTATAGGTAAATTTGCGCTTTCACATCGAAGTATTGGGTCTGTGAAAAAGATAGCCAGAACGATTGCTGATTTGAACAAAGATGAAAAGATAGAGAAGAAAGATATTTTGGAAGCGTTGAGTTATAGAAGAAGAGCATAGGGCATCATTACCCTATGCTAGAAAATGACTGAGACTAGAGAAACTCTACCACAATTTTGGTGATGATAAATCCACCAACCACCAACCATACAAACATACTAAGTGCTGTATAGACAGGTGCAAGACCTAAGCCTTTGAATTTAGCGAAGATGGTTCCCATACCTAAAGCAGTCATTGCCATAGTAAGAAGGAATGTATCTATTTCGTTAATTACATCTACTATATTTTGTGGAACAAGGTGAAATGAGTTAAACCCTGCAACCATGATGAAATAGACAGCAAACCATGGGATAACAAGTTTTGTTTTCTCATTTCTTTCTTCACCCTCTTTTTTTGCTGACCATGCAAGGTAAAGACCAAGCACGATAAGCATAGGGGCAATCATAATAACACGTGTCATTTTAACGATAACGGCTGCATCTGCCATCTCAGTAGGAGCACCAGGTACAGAAGCAGGTACGGCAACCACTTGTGCCACCTCATGAATGGTGCCACCTACATAGATACCAAACTCTCTGGCAGTCATATGCAGAAAACCTGTTGCATGTTCAATGATAGTAGTATAAAGCACAGGGTAGAGGAACATAGAGATAGTACCAAAAAGAACAACCATAGAGACAGCAATGGCTGTTTTGTACTCTTCTGCTTTAAGCACAGGCTCTGTAGCAAGAACAGCTGCTGCACCACACACGGCTGCACCAGAGGCTGTAAGGATAGAAGTATCTTTTTCCATACCAAAGATTTTAGTTCCTAACCATGATCCAAGGATAAGTGTGGAACTGAGCATGATGAGTGATACAAGAAATCCATCCATACCAACTTCTGCAATTTGTTGGAAAGTAATTCTAAATCCATAGACAACAATGGCAAAACGTAAGATCTTTTTCCCTGAGAAGGTAATACCTGTTTGCCACTCTTTAGGCGTTTGATTATGTAGTGTATTTGCATAGAAGATACCCATAACGATACCTATCACTAGAGGAGAGAGTCCTAATGCTTTGACTGGTCCAAGGCCAGCGATGTATGTTGCCGCTGCTGCAAAGATAGCTACAAATAGAATACCACTCATGGTACCCTTACGATTTTCTACTGAAAAAGCCATATAAATCCTTTTTATTCAAAATTATTGATAACATTTGCCGAATTCTACTATAATTTTGATATAATTACCCGAATTCGCATCTCTAACGAATACCCTGAACCACAATTCTAGCATCAAACCCTGAAAGTTCTTCAAAAACCTCGTAAGGTGTTTTCCATCCAAGACATTTTCTTGGTCTACTGTTAAGCTTATCGATTGCCTCTACTACTT
>VCAW01000204.1 GCA_013607775.1 Campylobacterota bacterium
ATGGAAAACACCTTACGAGGTTTTTGAAGAACTTTCAGGGTTTGATGCTAGAATTGTGGTTCAGGGTATTCGTTAGAGATGCGAATTCGGGCAATAATAAAAAAATAGAGAGTTATAAACTAGATTTTCAAGAACAAATTAAGACAGCCTCTGAAATCTTAGATGAAGTATTAGGTGTGTCATTTACTATGCCTATATGGGTAGAAGAAAAATTAACATTCATAGTTGATAAATATACTCAACAAACAATGAATCAAGAAGATTTTTCTCACCTAAGAGCTGAATTAAAAGAATTAGGATTAGAAAAATTAGTTCCTCAAGCTATTATGCACATAGTAGAGAATAAAGCATGATTAAACTAAATAGACCACCTTGTCCTAATCCAACAGCTCTAAGTGGAGGAGATTATAAAAATCCTGATAATAAATTAGCATTAAAAGCTTCAACATTTGATAAATGTATGTATTGTGAGAGTAAAATTACACACATTGATTATGGAGATATAGAACATATCAAACCAAAATCAAAATATCCTTCATTAGAATTTACTTGGAGTAATTTAGGTTTTTCTTGTACTAGATGTAACAGACAATTTAAAAATAATAACTATGACGAAGTTACTCCTTTTTTAAATCCTTATGTTGACGAACCATCAGGTTATATTGTAGCAATTGGTGCAATGTTATTTCCTAAACAAGGAAACGAAAGAGGGGATTTATCAATTAATGGTTTAGGACTAAATAGACCCGAAATAATTGAAAAAAGACAAGAAAAAATTAATGAAATGGATAAGGCAATAAAAGCTTGTTTTAGGAGTACTAATAGTAGTTTAAAAGATTTTGCTCTTCAGGAATTGAAAAATGAAGCTAATAATGATAAAGAGTATTCTATGGTAATTAAAGCTTTATTCTTAAGTCATGATATTGCAGTTTGAGAATAAATATGAATACTAAAAATCTATCATTATACAATAACTTAGAAACCCAATCCAAGCCAATCGTGCTTTGTCTAAGCTCAATGGTACGACAAAGATAATTTAATAGCCATGAAATCCTCCACACAAACCCACCATGTCAAACTAGCCAATGATACTCTCTACTACATCTACCAGTACATCGATAGCGATATCAACATCGATACTTTGGCGCAAGAGCTTGGGGTGAGTCGTTTTCATTTGCAGAGGCTTTTTAAGACGCAGATGGGGCAGAACATCTATGAGAGCATCAAGTCCATACGCCTGCAAAAAGCAGCAAACCTGCTCCTGACCAACCAAGGCTCCACCATCACCCAAGTTGCCAATATGTGTGGTTACAGTTCGCAGACTTCGTTTATACGGGTCTTTAGAGCGCGCTTTGGTATGACACCTACAGCGTGGCGAAAGGGTGGACATACTGTGTATGCCAAGAGTATCATAGAGAGTTCGCCTTTTGCTTCGGCATCAAAGGCTAGCTTTGAGCACCTAGAGCCTAGCATCGTCAAACAGCTCGACATTAAAGCCTACTACATACGACATAAAGGTTATTCACCAAAGGTCAAGCAAATCTGGCAGAAGCTTCGTGCATGGCTCTACACCAACGAGATAGAAAACTACACATCCATAGGCATCTACCACGACAACCCCATAGTCACCCCACTAGATGCGTGCTACTACATCGCAGCCATCAGTGTGGATGACAATACACCACTAGAACAGACCTCTTTACCATCGTTTGTCATACCCAAGGGGATTTACGCCAAGTTTGAGGTGCAAGGCAAGTATGGTGACATACTCAAACTCATACAATGGGCATACCAAACATGGCTCCCAACCAGCGGCTACGAGACAAGCACACTACCGTCTTATACTATTTTAAAAAGAACCATTTTTTATCTGAAGATGAACGCTTTGAGGTGGCGTATTATTTGCCTGTTAGGTTGGGTTAAATATTTTTTATCCGACTCAAACTCTGAGGAGTGATGCCAAGTACGGTAGCGTACTGATAGTCAGGGAGTACTTCTTCGTAGATAGGTGCTATTTGTTTCATGAGGAGGTATTTTTCTTTGGCGGTAAGTCTTTGCATCATTTGGGTGCGTTGTACTACGGTTATAAGTTGTGTATTTAGGATATTTCTCGAAAGTGTCATCCACTTTAGGCTAGAGGCATAGAGCTTGTCTAAGGCTACAAAGTCTGCTTCATAGATGATACAGTCTTCTAATGTTTCTATAAAAAATGTAGATTCTGTTTGCGTAAGGTAAGAGACGATATCTGCTGAAAATGGGTCTAATTGGTAACCGTTTTTGTTATAGTTTACCATCCAAGTATGGTCTTTACCTTCTGTACTTAGGCTGTATACACGTACCACACCTGAGGAGATGTAGTATAACTTTTGGCACACTTCTCCCGCAGAAAAAAGTATTTCATCTTTGTGGTATTCTTTTTTAGTAAAAAGTGCAGTGACTTTTTGCCAGTCATTGTCGTCTATCTCTATCATAGCTTCGATGTATTGTCTTAAAAATTTCATAAAAGTATCTTACCATATGTGAATGACAAAAGTTCTAAAAGTGTTTATAATGCTTCAAAAAAAGGTTAAAATATGCAAA
>VCAW01000205.1 GCA_013607775.1 Campylobacterota bacterium
CCTTGGACGAATGTGTCACCTGATGGGTGATAACAAAAAGTGGCACTTTCGTTCTTCTTTTATCGTATTATACGATATTTCCTCTTGTTTGGTTATTTTTCTATTACGTTATTTGGGTAATATGATATACTTGCAAAAATAATAAAATTCAAGTATAATATTTAATAATATAGAAAAAGAGGAGGAGAGATGCAGCAAAGAACGATAAAAAAGCCGATTGAAGTTATCGGTATCGGATTGCATAAAGGTGAGCCTATCAAGCTTAGACTTGAACCCTTAGATGTTGATGCCGGTATTGTTTTTTACCGTGAAGATTTAGCATTGACTATTCCTCTTTCTCCTGCGGCTGTAATAGATACGCGTATGGCTACTGTGATAGGTAGTGATAAAGGTTTTATCTCCACCATTGAACATTTTCTTTCTGCAGTGTATGCTTATGGCATAGATAATATGCGTGTCATTGTGGATGGTAACGAAATGCCTGTGATGGATGGCTCTTCCATCTCTTTTTGTCTCCTTCTTGATGAAGCTGGGATTGAAGAACAGGAAGCCTCTAAAAAAGTAATTTTTGTAAAAGAAACAGTAGAAGTAACAGATGGAGAGAAGTTTGTAAGACTTTCACCAAGTAAAAGTGCAGCATTTGATTTTAGAATCAAATTTGACCATCCTGTGATTGGTGAACAAGAAGAACATTTTGATTTTTCAACAAAAAACTTCGTCGAAGAGATAGCTAGAGCACGTACCTTTGGTTTCGCTAAAGATATCCAATACCTTCAAAGTCAAGGACTAGCCTTAGGTGCGACATTGCAAAATGCTATTGGTTTAGATGACCATAAAGTACTTAATCCTGAAGGATTACGTTTTGACAACGAGTTTGCGCGTCATAAAATATTGGATGCTATGGGTGATATGATGGTTTCAGGACATAATATCATGGCAAAATATGAATCTTTTGCTGGATCTCATCACTTGAACTATCAGCTTACAACCAAGTTGCTTTCAGATAGTAAAAACTATGACCTTGTAGCAGTAGAAGAGTTACAAAGTAGAACTTTTGCAAGATCTTTTGCCTAAATCGTATACTTTACTTATCATTTCTATCTCTTCTCCTTTACTTTTAGGGGTATATGAAGAAGATGAATTGATTGAGACATTCTCATCACCGATGAAAACTTCCGAAATACTTTTACCATTTATTACAGATATTTTGGAAAAGTATACTATTTCTAAAATAATATATACTAGAGGCCCTGGTTCTTATATGGCGATAAAGCTCACTTATATTATGCTAAAAACCCTTGAAATTGTTAGAGACATTCCTTGTTATGGTTGTAGTGGTTTTACTTTAAATGGAGGCAAACCTATCAAAGCCATAGGCAATCTCTATTTTATCAAGGAAAAAGAGACTATAATTACAAAAAAATATGAACAGCCAGTCAATGCATCATTTGCATTACCTCAAAGTATTCATGATCTTGAAATAGATGAAGAATCAACCCCTGAGTATATACTGCCAGCTGTGTAAAATGGATAAATATTATGTTTGTAAGCGTACCAGCAACTTCTGCTAACCTTGGACCCGGTTTTGATACCCTTGGTTTGGCAGTAGATTTAAGAAATGAAATCATTATCAAACCTTCAAAATTTTTGAGCCTCTCTACACATGGGGAAGGTGCTGAAAATCCAAAAATCAAAAAGAATTCACTTTTTCTTAGTATTTTTAATGAAAATTATAAACGTTTAACAGGAAGAGATGACAACTTTAGGTTTGAATTTCATAATCGCATTCCTATTTCACGTGGGCTTGGTTCTTCTTCTGCAGTGATTGTTGCTGCATTGGCAGGTGCCTATACGGCAGCAGAAAAAAAATACAATAAAAGAGAGATACTTAATCTGGCTTTACGCTATGAACACCACCCAGATAACATTACCCCGGCAGTGATGGGTGGATTTAATGTCGCTTGTGTAGAGGGAGATAGAGTCTATAGTAAAAAAAGACGTATGCCCGATTATCTTAGAGCTGTGGTGGTGGTACCTAATCGTACAACGTCCACAGCCAAATCACGTACAATTTTGCCCAAAATGTATAGAAAAGAAGAGACAGTCTATTCACTTTCGCGTGCTGCCTACATGACATCACTGTTTATGTCTGAGTCATGGGATTTACTTCGAATAGCTTCTAAAGACAAGCTTCATCAAGCAAGACGTATGAAGATGATTCCTGAACTTTTTGATGTACAAAAATTGGCATTGAAGCATGGTGCACTTATGAGTACACTTTCTGGATCAGGGTCTACATTTTTCAATCTTGCTTATGATAAAGATGCTGATAAAATAGCACAGGCACTACAAGCGCGTTTCCCTCATTTTAGGGTTTTTACATTGGCATTAGATAACAATGGTGTCATTACTAAAAATTAAGCACGGCGCTTAATCTCTTTTTAGGTATAATACGCATGAAAAAATCACAGCCAACACGTATGTGCATCGCTTGCCGAAGTAGACACCCTCAAAACACTTTGATTAGATTAAAGCTATCGGGTAAAGATGTTGTAGTATACGATGGACAGGGACGCAGTTTTTATCTCTGTGATGATTGTGCCAAAAATGAAAAAAAAGTCAAAGGCTTAGTGAAACGTTTTAAACAAGATAAAGAACGGTTCATTAAGCTTTTAAAGGAGTTATTAAACGATGGATAAAGTTAAAATCCAAGATATAGCAGCAGAAGCAAGTTTGTCAAATGCTGAATTAGTAGAAAAAGCCAAAGCATTAGGCTTTGATGTAAAAGCAGGAAACAGTACAATTAGCATGGAAGATGCTGGTGTACTTGTTGAGTATGCTATCTCTGGGACATTGCCAAAAGGATTTAAAAAATCTGGGACAAAGTCTAAAATCACAGTAGTGAAGAAAAAAACAGAACCAGAGGCTCCAAAAGAAGAAAGTACTAAAGAAACTGAAACTTCTGCTGAACCTGAAGCAGTTGAAGAGGTGCAAGTTGCAGAAGTGAAAGAAGAGCTCAACTCAGAAACACCTAAAGCGAAAGAACCGAAAACTGAAGAAGTAAAAGTTGAAGAGGTGGAAGAAGAGGTTGTTGCCGAAGAGGTAACACCTGTTGTACCTCCAAAAGAGGTCAAAAAGCGCAAAGGTATCTCTGTAGTTAGTAAAAAAACTGAAGAGACAGCAAGCGAAGATGCCAAAACAGAAGTTCGCCCTGTAAGAAGAGTACTTTCACGTGGTGGGATTAAAATCGTTAGAAAAGCGAAGCCGGCACCAGTAAGAGCAAACACTAAAATTTCTTTGGGTGGTACTTTCGGAAATAAAAATTATGAACCTTACGAAGGTAAGAAAAAAGTTAAAAAAGGACCTGCTCAAGCAAAAGAGACAGGAACTAAGATTGATATCTTCAACCATGACAGTATGTCTGGCGATATTGACAGTGGCTTTGGTGGAGAAGAGGTGGTTTTATTGGACTTTTCTGATAAAAACATTTATGAACAGATGATGCGTCAAGAGCAAAAGCGTAAAGAAGAGATGAAAAAACGTGAAGCTCAAAATGGTGGTCCGATTAGAGGGAAATCACCATTCCGTCCACAGCAAAGACGTGGACTCAAGCGTGGTGGTAAACGTAAGAAGTATGTCAAAGAAGAAAATACAGAAATCATAACATCTATTGAAATACCTGAAAATGTAAGAGTCTATGAGTTTGCTGAGAAAGTAAACCGTTCGATGAGTGAAGTCATTGGATGTCTCTTTGCCCTTGGTATGATGGTAACGAAAAATGATTTCCTTTCTAAAGATGAGATAGAAATTCTTGCAGAAGAGTTTGAAGTTGAAGTAACGACTGTTAATCCACTTGATGAATTGGAAATTGTTGATGAATACAATGAAGAAGAAGATGAAAATGCCGTAGAACGTCCTCCTGTTATCACTATTATGGGACACGTTGACCACGGTAAAACATCACTACTTGATAAAATCCGTGAAGCTAAAGTAGCAGATAAAGAAGCTGGTGGAATCACGCAACACGTTGGTGCGTACCAAGTAGAAAAAAATGGTAAGAAGATTACCTTTGTAGATACACCAGGTCACGAAGCCTTTACAGAAATGAGAGCACGTGGAGCACAGGCAACAGATATCGTTATTATCGTTGTCGCTGCTGATGATGGTGTGATGCCTCAAACTAAGGAAGCGATTGCTCACACAAAAGCAGCTGGTGTTCCTATGATCATTGCGGTGAACAAAATGGATAAAGAAGCAGCAAATCCTGACAATGTTAAAGCACAACTTGCTGAGATAGATGTAATGGCAACGGATTGGGGTGGAGAGTACGAGTTTGTACCTGTATCTGCACACACTGGTTTGGGTATTGATGATTTACTTGAGACTATTTTACTTCAAGCTGAACTTATGGAGCTTAAGGCAAACCCTGCGTTAGATGCTAAGGCAGTTGTTGTAGAAGCATCATTAGAAAAAGGCTTTGGACCAGTTGCGAACGTGATTATCAAAAATGGTACACTGAGAGTTGGTGACAATGTTATTGTTGGTAAAACATTTGGACGTATTAAAGCAATTAGGCTTGATGACGGAAGCAATACAAAAGAGATTGGGCCATCAACGCCAGCTGCTATCGTGGGACTCAATGATGTGCCAGGTGCAGGTGAAGAACTTACAGTGATGGCTACAGATAAAGAAGTACGTGAACTTGCAGAAAAAAGAGCAGAATTTGAAAGAGCTAAAGTACTTTCTAAAAGTACAAAAGCAACACTTGATGATCTTTCTGCACTTATTGCAGAGGGACAACTCAAGTCACTTCCTGTTATCATCAAAGCAGATGTTCAAGGTTCTCTTGAAGCGATTAAAGGTTCATTAGAGAAGCTTAGAAACGAAGAAGTTAAAGTAAATATCATACATGAAGGTGTAGGTGGGGTGACAGAGAGTGACTTGACACTGGCAGATGCTTCTGAACATTCAGTTGTACTTGGCTTTAACGTACGTCCTACTGGAGCGGTGAAGAAAAAAGCAAAAGAGCTTGGTATTGAAATCCGTACCTACTCTATCATCTATGACTTACTAGATGAAGTAAAAGCACTTCTTGGTGGTATGATGAGTCCAGTTATTTCTGAAGAGGTTACGGGTCAAGCAGATGTACGTGAGACATTTGTGGTTGGAAAAGTAGGAACGATTGCAGGATGTAAAGTATCTGATGGTTCTATTACCCGTAACTCTAAAGCTAGACTTATTCGTGATGGTGTGGTTGTGTATGAAAGTACTATTTCATCACTCAAGCGTTTCAATGAAGATGCTAGAGAAGTGAAAAATGGTTACGAGTGTGGTATCATGCTTGAAAACTTCAATGACATTAAAGAGGGCGATGTAATCGAAACCTATAAAGATGTTGAAGAACAAGTGGTAATGGACTAGTCTCAATGACACATGAAGAGATAAAGCGCCACCGTACAGAGTCAGTGTTAAAGGAAATTATTCCTGAGGCATTGGGTTCACTTTCTGATGAACGTATTAATGGGCTAACAGTAACAGATGTTGTTTGTTCCAAAGGTCGTTCTGATGCAAAAGTCTATCTGGATAAATCTTTCCTCACCCCTAAAGAACAGGGTGAAGCCTTACGTCAGTTACGAACAGTAGCAGGATATATCCAAAATCATTGTAAACAAACAGAAGGATGGTTTAAGGCGCCTCGTTTTGTCTTTGAATTTGACGAACAACCTGAACATCAAAACAAAATGGAAGATCTATTTAAGCAAATAGCATCACGCAATAAAGGTGAGGGGAATTCAGATGAATCTTGAAACACAAATATCTAAAATCATTGAAGCCAATGGTGCTGCTCTGTATGATACAGAAATCGTTACAGAATTTGATGAAACGATTTATAGGGTACTGGTTACTAAAGTAGGTGGTGTTAATTTAGATTTATGTGCAACCATTTCTCATGAACTTTCTCCATTTTTAGATGTACATCCTCCTATGAGTCAAGCCTACCGTTTAGAAATTTCTTCACCAGGTATAGAATGTAAGCTTTCTAAACCTGTGCATTTTAAAAATGCAATAGGTGAAAAAATCAAAGTAAAATTAGGTGCTGGAGAGAAACTAAAAGGTACGCTCAAATCTGCCGATAATGATGGTATAGTAGTAGAAACCAAAGCAGGAGAAGAGTCTTATAGCTATAATGAGCTCAATACCTGTAAAACATACTTTGACTGGAACTAAAAACTAACATAGAGGAGTTGCTATGAACGATGAATTTTATATGCAACTCGCTCTTGACAAAGCTTGGGAATTCCAAGGCTTAACCTATCCTAATCCTGCTGTAGGTGCAGTGATTACCTATCATGGAAAAATCATAGCTATAGAAGCACATCAGAGGGCAGGTACGTCTCATGCAGAAGTATTGGCATTGCTCTCTGCATATGAGACACTTTCAAAAATGACATTAGATTTTGATCTTAATGATGCTACTAAAGCTCATGAATTTCTTTTAACTTTACCTCAAAACTTTTTTTCTGAATGTACTATATATGTGACACTAGAACCATGTTCTCATCAGGGAAAAACTCCTTCATGTGCATCTTTACTTCAACAACTCTCTTTAAAACGTATTGTCATCGGAACTTCTGACCCCATAGAGGGGCATGATAAAGGTGCAAGTGTACTTGAAAATGTGACTTTCAATGTTTTAGAAAAAGAGTGTAAGACACTGCTTGAACCTTTTGTCATCTGGCAAAATAGAGCCTTTGTACTTTTTAAATTGGCCCAAACAAGCAATGGACGTATAGCAAGTGATGAGAATGATGGGTATTTGAGTTCGAAAGCTTCACTTACGCATGTGCATCAACTAAGAGCAGTGTGTAGTATGCTACTCATAGGTGGTAATACAGTCAGGGTTGATAGACCGACTTTGGATTGCCGTTTTACACAGGGATATGCACCTGATGTGACTATTTATGCCAAAGAAGATAATTTAGATAGAAAAATCCCTCTCTTTATAGTGAAAGATAGAGAAGTATCTATTACAAATGATTTGTCATTTTTAGAGAAACCTTCATTTGTTTTGGTTGAAGGTGGAGAGGGAATGTTAAATGCTTTAAAAGAGAAGATAGATTGGTTGTTAATTTATCAGACACCTAAGCTCACTACAAATACTTTAACCTATAATACTACTATGAATTTACAGTTTTTACATCAAGAAAAAATAGATGTAGATATGATGATATGGAGCAAAAACCTTGGGCATTGAAAAACTCACAGATAAACAAGAAAAACAAGAAAAAATAGTCACAATGTTTGATGATATTGCATCAACCTATGATAAAGCAAACCGTGTACTTAGTATGGGTATTGATATTCAGTGGCGTAAAAAAGGCTGTGATAAAGCTTTTGAGATACTTGGTAAAAAAGAGCTAGGACAAGTGACTGACGTAGCGACAGGTACGGGTGATTTACTGATATACTGGAAAGAACAGGCACAAAAAAATGGGGTAACCATAGAGAAGTATGTAGGGGTAGACCCTTCAGTGGGTATGCTAGATGTGGCACGTTCTAAAGTAGACTTTGCAGAATTTATAGAAGGCAGAGCACAAGAACTACCTGTTGACGATGAGAGTTCGGATGTTATTTCTATCTCTTACGGTATACGAAATGTAGTGGATAGGGTAGAGGCATTACACGAATTTAACCGTGCATTGAAGCCTAGCGGTTTAGTAGTCATATTAGAGTTCACAAAGCAAGAGCGTAGAGGCATTGTCGATAAAGTGGTAGACTTTGGTATGAAAAATGTCTTGCCTAGAGTTGGTGGGTTTATCTCCAAAAATTATGAAGCATATAAATACCTTCCTGACTCAATAGAAGAGTTTTTAACCACAGAGATGTTAGCCAAGGAATTAGAAGAGGCTGGTTTTGAGATGAAATATACCAAGTCATTTTCTATGGGGATAAGTACACTTTTGGTCGCACAGAAGAAATAATGTAGGGTGCGGTTTCCACCGCACCTTTTTTAAATTATTAGTGCGGTTGACATCGCACTCTACGGAGCTTAAAATGTCAAATATGATGACTGTATCGTCGCTCAATACTAAGATAAAATCACTTCTAGAAGCTACCTTCATGCATACACTTGTAGAGGGTGAAGTGGCTTCTTTGACCTACCATACTTCAGGACATCTCTATTTTTCGATTAAAGATGATAAAAGTTCTATCAAGTGTGTCATGTGGCGTTCTTCTGTGGCTAAAATGAAGTTCCGTATAGAAAAAGGGATGCATATTGTGGTAGAAGGGTCTGTTTCCGTCTATACACCTAGAGGGGAGTATCAGTTTCAAACGGTGCGTATAGAACCTTATGGGCAGGGTGCATTGGCACTTGCTTACGAACAACTCAAAGAGAAGTTGAAGCAGAAGGGGTACTTTGATGTACAACGGAAAAAAGCCATTCCTAAACATATACACAAAATTGCACTGGTAACTGCCAAAGAGAGTGCTGCACTTCATGATATGCTTAAAGTTATAGAGAAACGTTGGGCATTGCTTGAGGTGGTGATTGTCGATACTTTGGTACAGGGTGATGAAGCGTCGTATCAGATAGCAAAATCATTACGCTATGCGGATACATTGGGTGCTGATATTGTTGTTGTAGGGCGTGGAGGAGGAAGTACTGAAGATTTATGGTCTTTTAACGAAGAACGTGTTGCAGATGCTATTTTCCATATGCATACACCAGTAGTCTCTGCTGTAGGACATGAAGTAGATGTACTTATTAGTGATTTTGTTGCAGATTTACGTGCCCCAACACCAAGTGCTGCCATGGAGATGATATTGCCTGATAGTATAGAGTTGCTCTATATGTTAAATGAATTAAATGAACGGTATCACTATACAGTAGAGCAAAAACTGCAACAGCACATACAAAAACTAAAGCACATTGAAGCCTTGATATTAAGGTCTTCCCCTACAAGAAAACTTCAGGAGACATCTATCCAATTCATACGTTTAGAAAAT
This sequence comes from Campylobacterota bacterium, assembly GCA_013607775.1. GTDB lineage: Bacteria > Campylobacterota > Campylobacteria > Campylobacterales > Sulfurovaceae > Sulfurovum. The sequence goes on from VCAW01000205.1 coordinate 9,010, forward strand.
GAATTTAAAAGAGTCATGGCATATAAATTAGAACACTATGAAGGTATGGTTCCTGCATTTGCAAAGCAGTATCATCAAACTATCTCTTTTGTATTAGAAAAAAAGCTACAAAACCTTATGTTTATGGAACAACAAATAGTGATGAATAACCCTAAATTACAGTGTCGTGATGGATGGGCTAAAACATCTGTTGAGGGTAAAATAGTTGCACTCTCAGAACTCCAAATAAACCAGAAATTTGTACTGGAAGATGCCTTTACCAAGATAGAAGCACTTTGTTTGGATAAAACATAGTATTTTATTGCATGTATGATATAATTTACTCTACTGATAGAAAGGGTAGAAATGGATGTAACACTGGAAACACTTCCTCAGCTTATTAACAACATGAGTCAAGAGGACTATGTCGTTGCAGGGATAGTGATTGTGTTGGTTTTATTTCTTATTCATATTAACTCCTTACGCCAAGAAAAAAAGAAACTGATTACTACTGTTTATACCCATGTGAAAGTTTTTCAAAAAGCATTTGAAACAGCAAAAGATGCGATGTTGATACTTTCTGATACGTATGAAGTTGTGTATGCCAATCAAGCGATGGTCTCTTTACTGGAATTGGACAATAATTTTCAATATCAGCCGCTAAAAAATATTCCTCAAATTAATACTGGAAAAAATTGGTTGGGCTTGATGCTTTTCTTGAATCAAAAAAAGATAGACTCAATCAGAAACTTCTCTCATTCCCTCAATCTATGTTAAAAGTGATAAGACAGAAAGAAATACTGGTTAATGTATATATAGATGCTTTGGTGGAAGAGAGTAAAAGTGATAAAAAATACTATATTATTACCATACAAGATTTGACAGAGGTTAAAAAAACTTCAGAAATGGCATATCAACATAAATTGACAGGTATGCCAAATCAGATGAAAGCAATGCAAGATATACCTATACTCTTTTCTAAAATACATACACAAAATAATAAAATTGCTTTAGCACTGATGCAATTTGATAACTTTTCAAGATTACGTTCTATTGTAGGATATGAACAATCTAATGAAGTGATTGTGACATTTTCAAACTATTTAACAACTATTGTAAGTGAGATGAATGTGAATGTCTATCATACATTTGACAATCATTTTCTTTTGACTATCTCAAATGTAAACTCTGTAGATGATGTAAAAGCACTTATAATTCAACTACAGACAAAACTGGCAGAGTTGTATAAAATGGAAGATACAAATTTACATTTAACAGTCTCCGTTGGTGTGGCTATTTATCCAGAAAGTGGGCCAACAAGAAAACTCTTGGACAATACCTACAAAGCTTTAGATATGGCACAAAATGAGGGTGATGGTAATATTGTAATCTATTTACCTAGTAAACTTCAAAATGAATTTGATGAACTTCGATTACATAATGACATGAAAAGTGGACTTGAAAAAGGTGAATTTGAGGTTTACTATCAACCTATTATTGATGTTGAAAATGAAGAAGTAGTTGCTGCAGAAGCATTGATACGTTGGATTCACCCCGAACTTGGCTTTATCCCTCCAGATGTATTTATTGGGTTGATGGAAAAAACGGGTTTTATTACCAAACTAGGGCAATTTGTACTAGAAGAGGTTTTAAAACAGCAAAAACGTTGGGAATTGTTTAAGTTTAGACCTATTAAACCCACATAATGCAATAGAGATTGACAAAACCCAAAAAGCATCCT
>VCAW01000206.1 GCA_013607775.1 Campylobacterota bacterium
CATCCTAAAGAGAGTGAGTTTAGATTCAACAAAAAAATAGGCATAACGATATATATGTTTATACTATTAAAGAATCTTAGAGAATATAACCTCTAAAGTTTACTAGACCCATAATAATTACAAATGTCCTATATAAACTCAAACACTTTTAGCCTTAGTGTATTTCTAGTAATTAACCTCAATCAAATGCAATCCACGCGACTTCACTCTAGCACTAAGCTTTTCCTCTTTATGATTTTCTAGTGCATCACCAATATCATCTATGATAATCTCATCTCTCTTCCCAACGCAAACAAAGCACCAGCGATATACCGAACCATGTATCTCAAAAAACCCTCTCCCACTATTTTAAGACAGTAAACGTCATTGCCAAAGACTTTGGGTTGGGTTTTTATTATCTCACAACTTACAACAGTCCGAAAAGTTGAAGTCACAGTGGTATCTCGTTTTGCAAAGCTATAAAAATCATGTTCTCCAACGAAGCGTTTACAGGCTTCTTGTATGAGTGCTATATCAAGTGGGATTGAACCATTAGATGGAATGTATGCAATGGTATCGTTAAGCATGGGGTTATGGATGCTGTTTATGCAAAAGTAGTAATGGTACTCTTTACTCTTGCTGTCTTTGTTTGGGTTAAATGCTAGGGTAGAAGCTTCGCAGAGTAAGATGCGTATGTCATTGGGCAGAAGAGAGTTCATGCCAAGAAGAAGTTTGCTTGAGTCTATGACTAGTGGAATGCTAACTTTTATCACCTGTCCTTGTGCATGTACGCCAGCGTCTGTTCTGCTTGCTGTGGCTATGGTACAGTCACGGGATTTGCAGATTTTTTGTAATACTTCGTTGATGCTTGCCCGTATGGTAGGCTTTTGTTTGCCTTCACCTATGTCTTGCCAACCATAGTGGTGTGTGCCTTTGTATGAAACTATGAGGCGATGATGGTACATATATATGTCCCTTTGGGTTTAAAATATTTAGCTCTTTTTTATGTTCTAGGATAGCATAGTAAACTTGGTAACGATTTTACTTACTTTTTCTCTTCTTTTTTTGGTTAGTTTTCAGTAAAAAACCCTATAATGACATCAATATATTTTAAGAACTTTTGGAGCTAAACAAATGCTTAGATTTGCCCAATCACCAACAGGTGATATGCACATAAATGACCTGCGTATTGCCATACTGAACTACCTTGTGGCACAGCAACGAGGTGAGCGTTTTACTGTGCGTATAGATGACACAGATAAGGCATCTGTCATAGAGGGTAAAGACACAGAAATCATGCAGATTCTAGAGAAGTTTGCATTAAAACATGCATCTGTGTTTCATCAGAGTGAACACCTCCACATGCACCAAACACTTGCTATTAAACTACTTGAAGAGGGTAAAGCATTTGTCTGCACCTGTACAGGTGAGCAAGAACCTTACTCTGGACGTTGTGAAAATGTTGATAAATCAGAACATAGTAAACTCAAAGAGTCTGGTACACCTTTTGTCATTCGCCTTAAAAAACCTGCCCAAGACATCGTCATTCATGATGTCATACAAGATGATAGTACGGCAACACCTGATGAAGTAGATGCTTTTGTCATTCTTCGCACTAATGGTACCCCTACAGAGGTGTTTGCTTCTGCCTGTGATGATATGCTTTCAGGCATTACAATGATTATAGATAAAGAAGAAGATTTAAAGTATGCTTCTAAAGTAGAGCATATTAAAACGCAACTAGGCTACAGTGAAGAGACAAGCTATGCACACGTACCTATGATGACGGATTCCCCTAGTCTCAAAGTGCTTTTTGAAGAGGGGTATCTGCCTGATGCTATCATCAACTACCTGCTTTTACTTACTTCTCCTGATGCACCTCAAGAGATATTTACACTTCCTGAAGCTATAGCATGGTTTAATCTTGAGAATATTTCAAACTCCGATGTGGCATTTGATATAGATAAACTTCGTTCTATCAACGCAGAGCATCTCAGACGTATGGATGACAAACTACTCTCCACACTCTTTGGCTTTGCCGATGCGGACATTGGTAAACTGGCAAAACTCTATTTGGAAGAGGTCAGTACCATTAACGAGTTAAAAGTGAAGATAGAAGCTATTTTTACATCAAAAAACTTTGAAGGAGCATGGGCAGACCAAATGCGTACCATGGAAACACTCATACAAGATGCCCCAATGTTCCATGACTACCATACCTTTGAAGCCTACCTCCTCAAAGAGACTGGACTCACAGGACAAGACTTTTTTAAAGCACTTAGGTTACTACTCACAGGTGCAGAGCATGGCCCTGAACTCTCTACCATTTACCCACTTATTAAACCTTATATATTGGAGATTGCATCATGATTTATGAACTTTATGGACTACTACGCAGCATTGCTACACTTTACATTTGGGTGATTATCATCGCTTCATTTTTGAGCTTTGTACGTCCTGACCCGAACAACCCTATAGTACAAGTACTCTACCGCTTGACAGAGCCAGTCTTTGCATTTATACGTAAAAAACTGCCCTTTGTTGTCATGGGTGGTATCGATTTGTCACCTTTAGTGATTATCTTTGGGTTACAGTTTATCGACATCATTATCAGAAACATACTTTTCGGATAAGCCATAGATGCGTACTTATCTGCTTTTTGTTGCTGTTATAGCGTTATTATGTACTACTGTAGAAGCCAAAACTTTTACCTATTGGCAGGTGCATCATATGCCAAAGAGTGTAGAAAAAGACTACTACATTTGGCGTTTACTCTTACAAAAAAGCACCACAAAGATAGAAGCAAAAAACATCATCTATGAAGCAAGCCATCTGAACAAAAAACTACGCGATGCCTACAGAGCCAAAACCGGACTCAATGCCAAACTTCCAAAGATAAAAAGAAGTGGACATGTAGACAACAGTTGGAGAGCACGCAGTAAGGCGAACAAAGGCTTTAAACATGGGCTGGCACTCATGCAGCAAGGCAAAGCCAAACAGGCTTCCGGATACTTTGACCTTGCACGCCGTTTTTACAAAAAACGCTATGATGTAGACAAGTCACTTTTTTGGCTCTATCTCAGTACAAAAAATAAAATATACATTAAAGCCCTACGACAAAGCCACCATGTCAATATCTATACACTTATGGCAGCAGATACTATGAATGCTCGATACCCTAAAACCATTACAGAGTCACTTTGGCGAAGTAAGACCCGTGGATATGACATTAAAGACCCTATAGCTTGGGCAAAAGTCAAACATCAGATGAAAGCAGGATGTGATTTAAATGATTTGGCAGATGAACATAAATCACAAGAGTGCATCGGTGTCTATACCTATCTCAAAGCAAAAGCATCTAACTTTCAAGAATCATACTTTCCTATGCCTTATAGAGATGCCATGAAGAAGATGCCTAAAGAACGTCAAGCACTCATCTATGCTATTGCACGTCAAGAGAGCCGTTTTGTGCCTGCTTCAGTTTCACGTTCTTTTGCCTTGGGGATGATGCAGTTTATGCCTTTTTTAGTGAAGCATGTCGCAAAACAAAAAGGACAGAAGATCGATCTTGATGACATGTTTGACCCTTACAAAGCCATCGAGTATGCTGATTATCATCTGGATTATCTAACAAAATATCTCCACCACCCTCTCTTTGTTGCTTATGCATACAATGCCGGCATAGGTTTTACCCGCCGTCATATTAGAAACCCTAAGCATTTTAGAAAAGGGCATTACGAGCCTTATATGAGTATGGAAACTATGAAAAATGTGGAAGCGCGTGAATATGGTAAAAAAGTGTTGGCAAACTATGTAATATATATGAATAAACTAGGGGTAAAAACCCGTATCTTCCTTCTGCTCAAGACACTTGCGACTCCAGAGAAGACAGATAAATTTAGGAAATAAGGCTAAAACCCTTTTTTAGTGTAAACAAATTTTGCTACTTTAGCAAAAGGAAGTTTCTTTGTCCCATACTTTGGATGCTTTAAAACCAATGAAAAACGTTTACTGTTTATATGCGGAAAAGTCACTTCATAATACTCACCCCATTCTGTGACAAACGATATATCTTTTAAACGTTTGTCATTCAATGCTAACTTTTCAACTTTCGTTGCACTCTTATCATTTAGTGTTAATGTATAATTTCTAGCGGAACTTTCATTTTTAAAAGCAATACGACTTGCATCAGAATCATCAAATGCCACACCAACAATAAATTTTTCTGGACGGTGATCTTTCTTTTCAAAGTTTGGTGTGAAAAGATAGGTAGCAGTAACCATAATCTTAGATGTTTCACCTTCAAATAATTCGGCTTTTTCAGTCTGTTGTAGAAATTTATTATATGTTGTTTTTTCAGAATATGACTTCAGTAATGCTTTCTCTTCTTTTGATGAACATCCAACCAATAGGACAATAGCACATAATCCCAAAAATAATCTTAACATACACACTCCTTTAATTGAAATCATTTTAACATACATTCAATAAACTTTTAAGTATAATCTCATCAATATAAATAAAGGTTTTATGTGAAAAAAAGATTTGCTGTAGCATTTACTGGTCTATCCAACAGTGGGAAGACTACGCTGGTTGAGAAAGTGGCTAAAACATTGATATCGGGACGTAAAGTTGCCATCATCAAAAATGACCCCAAAGACAAGGCACAGTTTGATGTCGAGGGAAAAGATAGTGACAAGTTCACCAAGACAGGTGCAGAAGTGGTCATCACCTCTCCTACGCGTACAACATACTTTTCACAACGTGAAAAAACCCTCGATGACATCGTTTCGATGATTAACGATTTTGATATCTTACTCGTAGAAGGACTCAAAACACTCCCACTTCCACGTATAGCTATCTTTAGAAACAAGATTGATGAGAGCTACTTTGCATGTTCGGAAGCCATTGCCACGGATGAGAGCATCAACCTTTCAGACTACAACATACCAGAGCACATCACCCTACTTGACCTTAACAACACAACACAAATCATAGAGTGGATAGACACCCACGCAAAGGAACTTTAACATGACTACTATTTTTGACACCATCAAAGCCGTTGCTTTTGAGATAGATACTGCCATCAAAACTTCAGACTTAGGTTACTCAGACTCAGAAAACTCTTCAGGTGAAGACCAACTTAAACTAGACGTTCAGTCAGACATCATCATAGAAAAAGCTTTTGCTTCTGTTGCTGTGGTAAAAAACCTAGTGAGTGAAGAGAAAGAAGGTGTATTAGAGCTCAATGAGGGTGGGAAATATACCATCTGTTATGACCCACTTGATGGTTCCAGCCTTGTAGATGTTAACCTCTCTGTAGGTTCTATTTTCGGTATCTACGAAGGTGAGCTTAAAGCTGAAAACCTTGTGGCATCTGCCTATGTTGTCTATGGACCTCGTATAGAACTTATGATTGCAACCAAAGGTGAAGCACCTATGCTTTCACGTATAATAGGTGGTGAGTTTAAAGAGATAGGTTCTGTTACTATGGGCGAAAAGGGGAAACTCAATGCGCCAGGTGGCACACAGCAAAACTGGTGTGACTACCACAAAACATTTATAGATGACCTTTTTGCAGAAGGGTATAGACTTCGTTACTCTGGTGGTATGGTGCCAGACTTACACCAAATTATGCTCAAAGGTGGAGGACTCTTCTCTTACCCAGGCACTTCAGACAAACCACATGGAAAACTCAGACAACTCTTTGAGGTTATCCCTTTTGCCTTTATGTATGAGCAAGCAGGTGGACAAGCCATCAACAACAAAGGCATGAGACTTATGGAGCTTGTTCCTTCTCACCCACATGATACAAGCCCATGTTTCTTTGGTTCTAACTACGAGATAGAAGCCCTTAAAAAAGCGTATGGTATCAAAAACTAATGTCTGAACAAGTCCTAGATGAATGGCAAATCGCCCTCACCCACAAAAAAACAGAACTTGAAGCCTGTCAAGCACAGCAACAAGTAAGCAGCTGTTTAAAGTGTGAGAAGCTTCTAGAGTGTGAGATGAGAGATGCCTACATCAAAGCTGTATATGACTCTATGAGTAAAGGTAAAGGCGGAGGGTTTGAGTTTTAATCTTTTGTGTTATCAAACTGATACACAACCCCTGCTTCATACTCTTTCACAAGTTCAGTAAAACATTCTGCTATCTCTTTCATGGTATCTATATTAGGTTCTATATAAATTTTATTTTTACTTTTAGTCATCGTAATGATTTGAGCATCTTTTAGTTCTTTAAGGTGTCTTGAAATGGTAGGCAATGCAAAATCAAACTGCTCTGCTATACTTGTCACACACGTTGCCTGTGCTATCATGTCATCTTTAGGTTGACTGTCATCTATGGAACAGGCATATCCACCTGTAAAAATATTTTTAAATATTTTGAATCTCGTTTCATTTCCCAATGCTTTAAAAATCTTAGTTTTATCGTCCATATCTAACATGCATTACCCTTACAATTCTTCTTTATGTGTATTATATCAGAAATAATATCTATTTAGCAATTTAGACAATTAACTTTTATTTAAGCCTTTGGTATGTAGAATATACAATCAATTTAGCTTATTAGCTAAACATATTCAAGGAACTTAATGTCTAATAAAAAATATTCACTGTCATCAGTGCAACAGTAGCAGCATCCTTATGCTGTATCACTCCTGTGTTGGCAGTACTTGCAGGTTCAAGTACTCTGGCTTCTTCTTTCTCATGGTTGGCACCCTATCATAACTACTTGGTAGCATTTACAGTACTTGTTTTGCTCTATGCTTGGTATGACAAACTCAAACCATCTAAAGAGTTAGACTGTGCCTGCGATGAAAAAGGAAGCTTTTTTTCAAGTAAAACCTTTTTAGCTATCGTAACCCTCTTTTCTATAGTGATGCTTTCTTTTCCTCAGTGGGGAATTAAAGTCTTTGATACAGCACCAAGTGCAGAGAGTTGTAGTACTGGTACTTGTGAAAGTGAAGTAAGCCCAAAGAAAACGGTAAAAGCAGAAGCTAAGAAAGCGGTTGAGGGTTCTAGTTGTGAAACAGGATCTGACTGTGAGAAAAACCCTTCAAAAAAGCTGTTAAAAGAAGTGTCCAAAGTAAGCCAGATACGGAACTTGCACTTAAAGTATTTAACTATATGGATGAAGAACGTAATCATCCTACAGATTACAAACAAGTGGCATGTAGTGGTTCAAGCTTGGAAGATTTAGATAAGCTCATGGCTCTAAAAAAAGCTACTATTGATGAAATGCCTCCTCCTGTGCTTAAAAAATTACTCGACGATAAAGAGGAAATTGTACTGCTTGATGTGCGTGAACCAGACCACAAAGACGGTGGTGAGATAGAGGCTTTTGAAAGTTACTCTCTTACTTATGGAAAATTACTCTTTAATGTACTAAGAGAACTACAATATAAAGATGCAGTCATCGTTGTATATAGTAAAGTAGGACTCATAAGCCTTGTATCAGCTGCCACACTCAAAGAGTTCGGATATAAAAATGTCTATAGCCTAAAAGGTGGTGTAACTGCATGGAAACTGGCAGGATACCCTTATGAAGGGGCAAAAAAGGAAGTGAAGGTAGAGGTTAAAAAAGAAGTAGAGAAAAAACCTTCTGCATGTAAAACAAAAGTAAACTGTAGTAAAAAACCTTTTGAAAAGGCCGAGAAAAGACCAAAATCAGAAGTACCACAAGCACCTGAAGCATTAAAAGTATTTAAATACATGAGTGACGAATATGCAAACCCAACACCATATAAACAAAAGGCATGTGCTGGTTCAGGTCGCCCAGAAATAGATGCATTGATGAGAACAGCAAGGGGTACAGTTGAAGAGATGTCACCTATGGTACTTAAAAAGATGATTGACAATGAAGATGAGTTTATCCTTTTTGATGCTAGAGAGGAAAAACAACGCTCAGAAGGTGAAATTTATGCAGATGACGTCATAGAAATGACTAGAGGTAACCTAGAGTTTGAAATTATGAATAAACTTAAGAACAAAGATGCAGTCATTGTCACCTATTGTCGTAGTGGTGGTCGTGGATTATTTGCTGCACAGACTCTAAAAAAGCTTGGGTACAAAAATGTATACAATCTCAAAGGTGGACTAAAAGCATGGGCAACTGCTGGACTTCCTTTCGATAATGGCTTAGGCGTAGTTGTAAAAGTAAATGCAGAATAGGAGAAAATATGGCAGATAATCAACAAATAATCAACCTCTATACAGAATTGGCACAAAATCCAAATAAAGATTTTGGCTGGGACAAGGGTTTGGAAAATGCAAAAGCACATGGCTATACACAGGCATGGATTGATGCACTTCCCCTAGAGGTATGGGAATACTGTGCCGCAGTGGGAAATCCATTTCAAGATGCAAACATTAAAGAAGGTGATACTGTCTTAGACCTTGGCTGTGGTGCAGGAGTAGATGTATTGGTCTCTCGCCTTCATGTGGGAGTATCGGGCAAGGTAGTGGGTGTTGACATCACACCTAAGATGGTAGAGAAAGCAAGAGAGCATGCAAAACTAGCAGGATTTGACAATGTACAAATCTTAGAAAGTGGTTTTGATGACATTGGTATAGAAGATGAAAGTGTTGATGTAGTTATCTCCAATGGTGCCATCAATCTTACCTCTTGTAAAGAGAGTGTCTTTGCTGAAATCTATAGAGTACTTAAACCTGATGGCAAACTCTACTTTGCTGACATGATAGATATCTCAATAGATGATGGAGCTTGTTGCTCTGTAGAAAAAAGTACCTGTTGTGACAGTGAAAACAGTAATGAAAGTGAAGAAGACTGGGCAAACTGTGTAGCAGGAACACTCCGTCAAGATGAACTCATAGACATCATAGAAAAAGCTGGCTTTACAGATGTAGCCTGTACAGGACTCACACACTACACAACTTCTGAGGCAACACAAGGTGCTACATTTCATGCTAGTAAAATACCTGCAATACAGCGAAGAGAAAAGCACTGGGACAGCATCTTTAAAACCAAAGATTATACCCAAGTCTTTTGGCACCAAACAAGCCCCTCACGTTCACTGAATCTCATACAAAACTATGCAAAAAAAGAAAATGCTATCATCGATGTTGGCTGTGGTGCTTCTTTACTCGTAGATGCATTACTTGATGAGGGTTACCAAGACATAACACTCTTAGATACTTCAAATACATGTCTAACTCTCGTCAAAGAGCGTCTTACATCTACTGTTACCCCAAGCTATATATGTTCTGACATACTTACATTCAAAACACATAAACTGTACACACTATGGCATGACAGGGCTGTATTTCATTTTTTATTAACAAAAAAAGAGCGAGAGCGTTATTTTAAAGTTTTAGAAGAAAGTTTAATAGATGGAGGTTTTGCCGTTATCAGTACTTTTGCACCCCACGGAGAGCTAAGTTGTGCAGGACTAGAAACAAGAGCATATGATAAAGAGAGCATGTTAGCAGAATTGCCAAAAACTTTGCAACTCGTAGACTATGAAAAGTTTACACACTTCACACCTAAAAATACAGAACAAGCATATAGCGTATTTGTAATGAAAAAATGTTAACTCATGACTACATCACCAAAAAAGAGTTCACGATTTTCCTCAAAATTTTCCACCAATGTAGTAAAACATCCACCTAATTCACGTACAGTCTCTATGTTTGGTTCTATATAAATTTTATTACCTTTTTTCTCCATAGTCACAATATTTGCTTCTCTCAGTTCTTTTAAATGCTTAGAGATAGTAGGGAGTGAAAATTCAAAATGTTCAGCAATAGTACTCACACAAGTTGCATGAGGACTCACTTTAACCTTTGGGTCTTTTTTATCTAAAGAACAGGTATACCCTCCCGTAAATACATTTTTAAAAATAAGAAATCTTGTTTCATTCCCTAATGCTTTAAAAATTTTAATCTTTTGATTCATATCTAACATTCTTTTCCTTGACATTTTATTTCAATTATTATAACATACTCTAAAGTATTTAGTTAAATGCCTAATTTGTTAATAAGGAAATCATATGAGAGAGAGATAGTAAAACAACTTAGTATTGTTGTAGTATCAAGTACAATACTTTTTGCATTGGATGTACCCAAGGACCATATAGCTTCTACAGAGTGGCTTGGAAGTAATATCGGTAAGGAAAATGTAGTGATTGTGGATACAAGAGCAATGAAAGACTATGTAAAAGGTCACATACCAGGTGCAATAAACATACCAAAGAAAATGTACTTTCAGGGAAAACTCGGTTCTGTAGAGAAGCTCCCGACAACACCAGAACAACTTCAAGAGATGTATCAAAAAGCAGGCATAGACGATGAAAGTGCCATTATATTTTACAGTGGTGGTAAAAACAGCGTTGATTTTGCTGATGCTGCAAGTGGTGTATGGAACAGTTGGATATATGGATTACAAAATGTTGCCCTTCTTAATGGTGGTTATGCAAAATGGGTACATGAAAAGAAAAAAACATCTACGAACGTACCTACCCCAACACCAAGTGAACTAGAACTCGAAACCTATGACATACAAGAAGTCGCTTCTATCAATGATATTTTCGCTGCCATCTATGATGAAGATAAGCAAATCGCTGATGCAAGAGTAAGTAAATTCTACAGAGGTGAAGATGATAGAAAAGACTTAGCCCGACATGGTCGTATTCCCACTGCAAAGCTCACTCCTATGATACGTTATGTCAAAAAGAAAGGTGACTACTTTACTGTTTTAGATAAAAAAGAGGTAAAAGCGGTTTTATATAACAATAGCTTCGGAGTTGAGTTAGACAAGCCAATCTATTTTTACTGTAACTCTGGACATAAAACAAGAGGTATTTGGTTTGTTGCAAAATTTTTAGCAGACGTCAAAGATGCAAGAGTATATGATGGAGGAATTATAGAGTATTCTCGCTCTAATATGCCTATGGGAACTGGTCAACCTATGGATTAAGCACCAATAAGTTTGAGCTTTTGAGTGCGACTCATCTTCTTTTTTATCTCATACTCCCGTTTAGAAGCTGTACTTCTATCGGGGTATTTTTCACTATGGACAAGTTTTACAGGGCGTCTTACTCGGGTGTATTTGGCACCTTTTTCGGAGCCATTATGCTCTTCTATTCTACGTTCTAACTCTGTGGCTATACCCGTGTAAAGTGTATGGTCTGCACACTCTACAATATAGACATAATACATTAGAAGTTCCCTTTATTTTTTGCGTGCATTCTCAAGTGCATAAGACTTAAAATAGACACGAATGGCATCATAAGAGATGAAAAATTTATCTGAATAGACTTCAACCTTTATCAAAACATCTTTCTTTTTTAATTCGTCAAAAGTTCTGTAATAGAGTGAAATAATACTTGGTCTGCTCGATAATTTATCACAATCTTCTATCTGAATATAATATTCTCTTTCCATTTGAACAAATTTATAAAAAAGTTTTAGAACCAAATTTATAGACCTCTTTATTGTGCGTTCTTTTTTGCTTTATTTCCTCACGATTTTGCTTGCTGAGACGCTGCTCATTGAGTTTATTGAGGATTTTATTTTTATCACTTTGATTATAGTGTTTAGAACTATTTGCCAAATCTCCAGCAATTTTTTGGTTGATGCGTCGCTCTTCATTGAGCCTGTCCATTATCATCTGTTTTTCTTCAACAGAATAAGTCTCTTCTCTACTGTATAATTCAGCGTCTATGCTGTTTTTTTTATCGTCATTCATCGCTACCTCGTTATATAGAACCCTCTGAATAATCTAGTCGTGAATGCCTAGGTTATTCAGAGGGTTCTATTTATTCTTTCCCCTTACGAAACTATCATATTATACAATATAAATTTTAATTTACTATTTCACCACCATTACAGCACATTTTAGTTAGAATATCTATCAAAATTTGCATCCACTGCAAACCAAAAACTCATTTGTTTAAGGAAACACTTTATGCCAAACTCTTGCGAAAAAGCCTATATTACAACCCCTATTTATTATGTCAATGACATTGCTCATATTGGTCATGCCTACACAACTATCATTGCAGATACACTTGCACGTTACTCACGTATGTCAGGATTAGATACTTTTTTTCTTACTGGTACAGACGAACATGGACAGAAGATAGAAGAAGCAGCCAAAAAAAGAGGTGAAAGCACTCAAGCCTATGCAGACAAAATTTCTGCAACCTTTAAAGACCTCTGGGATGACTTCAATATCTCTTATGATAAATTTATCAGAACCACTGATGAAGACCACATGAAGGGTGTACAAAAAGCATTTACTACCATGCATAGTAATGGAGATATTTACAAAGACACCTATAAAGGTCATTACTGTATCTCTTGTGAAACCTTTTTCCCAGAGATTCAACTTGTAGATGGTGAGTTTTGTCCAGAGTGTGGGAAAAGTACAAGCATCGTAGAAGAGGAGTCTTACTTCTTTAAACTCTCTGCGTATGAAGATAAACTTCTTGCATGGTATAACGATACACCAGACTGTATCTTGCCAAGAAGCAAAAAAAATGAAGTTATCCGTTTTGTTGAGGGTGGATTGCAAGACCTTTCCATCACAAGAACATCTTTTGACTGGGGTGTAAAACTCCCTGAAGATATGAATGACCCTAAACACGTGATGTATGTATGGCTAGATGCTCTTATGAACTATGTGACCGCACTTGGTTACGGTACAGATGATGCCAATATGGACTTCTGGCCTGCGCGTGTACAGCTTATAGGTAAAGACATCTTACGTTTCCATGCTATCTACTGGCCAGCATTTCTTATGAGTCTGGGACTTCCATTGCCTAAGCACATTGCAGCACATGGCTGGTGGACACGTGATGGTGAAAAGATGTCTAAGTCTAAAGGAAATGTGGTTAACCCTAAAGAGGTGGCTGACGCTTACGGACTAGATAACTTCCGTTACTTCATGCTTAGAGAAGTACCTTTTGGAGGTGATGGTGACTTTTCTCAAAAAGCACTCATTGACCGTATAAACTCTGACCTTGGTAATGACCTTGGGAACCTACTCAACCGTGTCATAGGGATGAGTGGAAAGTATTTTGATGGTAAAGTGAACTCTTCTCACGTGGCTAAGTACTATCAAGCAGAGCTTGATGAAGTACACACTTCACTTGACAAACTTGAACCACTTCTTTTTGAGATGCAGATTCACCGTTACTTAGAAGAGCTTTGGAGACCACTGACTGTAGCAAATAAGGCCATAGACATGTACCAACCATGGACACTAATGAAAGAAGGTAAAGAGGAAGAAGCGATGGCACTTAACGGTCTCATCGCTGCTATCTTGGCAAAAGTTTCTGTGATGCTCTCACCAGTGATGCCCGCAGTATGTAAAAAAATAGCAGATGCCCTGCACTTCACTATAGACAATGATTCGTGGAACAGACTTGCAAAAGGTACAGAACTTATTGCACAATTTACACTTGAAAAAATCGACCCACTTTTCCCTCGTATCGAAGAGCCTCTACTTACACAAATAGAGCCTGAAGACAAAGCAACCAAAAGTGATGAGCCAAAAATAGAAAAGAAAAAAGACCTTAAAGAGATAGAAGGTATTGCATACATAGGCATCGACCAATTCTTCCAAACTTCTCTTAAAGTAGGAACAGTTGTAGAGGCTGAAGAGGTACCAAAAAGTAAAAAACTTCTTTTACTCCAAGTAGATATTGGGGAAGATGAGCCAAGACAAGTGGTAGCGGGTATTAAAGAGTGGTACAGTGCAGATGATATGTTAAACACACAAGTCTGTGTCGTAGCAAACCTCAAATCAGCCAAGCTCATGGGACTTATGAGTCAAGGAATGCTCCTTGCCGCTAAAGATGCAGATGGACTTTGCATGATACGCCCAGAAAAGCCTAAAACGGCTGGCACACCTATAGGGTAACAGATGAAAATAGAAGACATACTCAATCTTACAGAAGGTGTATTGACCAATACACCTCAAGTACAAGCCATCGAATCAGCCACAGTCTACCAATCAAAAGTAGAACATGGTGACCTCTTTTTCTCTTCAAATCAGGAAGAGATCGACCAAGCCATTGAAAATGGTGCATATGCCATTATCTACGATGATAACAACATCATCAAAAATGATGATGAAATAGCATGGATAAAAGTCTCAGACATCCAACTGGCAGCCTTTAAACTCATCCGTTATGTCATCCTCAAAAAAGAGGCTCAGTTCTTTCTAATTTCAGAACATGAACTCACTTTTTTAAAGATGATACTCACACACAAGACAAATATCAACTTTATCCCAAATGATTGGCGTAAAGCATTTGAGCAGATACTCAACACCGATGGTACACTCTATGTTGGTACAGACAAAGAGTTGATGAAACTCATCAAGCCTGATGTCAAAAAATTAGAGCGTGATGTAGATGGATATGTAGTTTTTGACACACTCTTTAAAACGACATTTAAAGTCAATGGATTTGTCTATCAGGAAAAAGATTTGATTCCTTTTCACTTAGAGTACCTTCTTCGTGTCATTCACTTTTGTGATGCAAACTCGCTGCCGTATGACATAGAGCGTTTACGCTACACCAAACACTTTACACCTGTGTTTATAGATGGAGAACTCAACACTGCACGTTCAAACCAGAGTGATAAAGTGGCTATTTTCACAGACAATATTCCAGATATTGTTGAAGCACGTGAATACATAAAGCGTTCAAACAACTGGGTCAAAGGTATTGTACTTACCCCACCAAAAACCAAAGTACCAGGTATTGACCGTCCACACTGGTTTGAGAATGAAGAAGAAGTCAGAGAGATACTCAAAAACACACTCTTTAACTACGCTTTCATCCTCAATGCTGATAAAAGCATCTTAAATACAATTAAAGAAGAGTATTCACTCTTTTAAACTGTGACACTTCAGCCTTTATTAACTATATTAAATTATAATGTAGACTAATAAAGGTATTTCCCCTATGAGAAGAATTATCCGTACCAAATACTACATACTTCGTTTTCTTAGTAAGCTTTTTATTGTCCTTTTACTTGTGCCTTTGGTCTATAACTACATCCCTGTACAAAAAGGTAAAAGTACCTTCTATCTCCCCTCTTCTGATATCAATAGTGTCATAGACACACTACAAGAGAATGGCTATGATGTATCTAAAATAGACAAATTCATGCTAAAGTATTTTCAAACACCTCAAAAAGGATGGTATAGTGTGACTAAAATACCCAAAGGGCGTTTTAGTTTTTTCAAACAACTTGAAACACAAAAAGCAAAAACCATGCGTGTCAAACTCTATGCAGGAGAAACCAGTGATGAACTCACCAAACGTCTTGCAAGAGACTTAAAACTCGACCATAAAACACTACTTGAAGAGTATAGAAGACAAACAAAATACCTTGAAGGCGATATATTTGCTGGATATTACAAAGTTGCAAGAAAAGCAGATGAACGTGCAGTCATGGCTGCACTTTATAGTATGTCCGAAGAGAGACTACAGCACTTTGCACAAACACAATGTGACAATCCCAAAAACCCCAATGAACTTGAACTCAAAGTGCTTCTTATCCTTGCATCTATCATCCAAAAAGAGACAAACAACAAACATGAAATGGCACTTATCTCCTCAGTCATAGAAAACCGACTAAACAAAGGTATGAAACTGCAAATGGATGGTACACTCAACTATGGTAAGTTTTCGCATAAACCTGTCACACCTAAACGTATAAGGAAAGATAGAAGTTACTACAACACATACATCTACGGAGGCATCCCTCCTGCACCACTATGTACCATCAGTATGGCTGCACTTGAAGCTGCAGTACATCCTAAAAAAACAAACTATCTTTATTTTATGCTCAACAAAAAAGGTAAACATGATTTTGCATCATCATACAAACAACATGTCAAAAATATACGTGCTTTTAGAGAGAAAAAGAAAAAGGATAGTAATACTTCAACACAAAGTTAATTTTTCTGAACAATAACCATATTTTTGCCATTGTCAGCTATAAATTTACATCCATACATTTCACACAAAACTTCAAAAGTCTTGGCTCTAAAAAAACGATATGTGTCGGATCTTGTGGATACCACCATTTTTCAAATGATGATTGCTTATTAGCATGAAATTCTGTTTGTATCGCAAGGTAACCACCATCATGTAATTTCTCTAACAGATTTTCAAAAACCTCTTTTGGCTGATGCAGGTGTTCAAATACTTCTGTGGAGACTATAAGGTCATACTTTTTCTTTTCATCCAAAGTATCGGGATGGTAAATAGGATCGTAATAGTCACATGCTATACCCGCATCTTCTAAGAGTTGCACCAGTAATGATGTACGCCCACAGCCAAAATCTAACGCTGTTTTAACGTTCTCTACATGAGGCAATACAAAATCCAAAAAGCGTTGAAAGTAAGCTCTATAGCCTTCATTTTCTTCATTATTTTCATGGAGATTATAACGCTCTTTTTGTGTTTCTAAGTCTTGATAGCATGTTGGTGATTTAAAGATGTATTCACATGAGCTACAGTGATAGTAAGTGATATTTGTTTTTTCATGCAAAAATGATTCTGTAGACTCATTACAAATATGACAATCCATTTTTACCCCTTTAAAACGTATGATATGTTACTATTAACTCTATTAATGCAAGGATTATTTACCATGAAAAGAAGAGACTTTTTAACTACAACTGCCTTAGGTGCTAGTGCTGTGGCATTTAGTGCTTGTCATAGAGCTGAAGAGAAAAGCAAAGAAGGCACTATCAATGTAAACAAAGCTAAAAAAGTCACACTCAAACTTGCTACCTCATGGCCTGCACATTTCCCCATTATGAGAACAGGCGTAGACACCTTTGCCAAACGCTGTTTTGAACTTAGTGGTGGTTCCTTGGAGATAAAGATATTTCCTAAAAATATATTGGTTCCTGCCCTACAGGTTTTCGATAGCTGTTCTGCAGCTCAAATAGATGCATTTCACTCTGGTGTTTACTACTGGAAAGGGAAAAACCCTGCCTTTAGTATCTTTGGTGGTATGCCGCTAGGTTTGACCTCTGAAGAGATGATAACATGGCTCAAA
>VCAW01000207.1 GCA_013607775.1 Campylobacterota bacterium
TCTTGTTTCTTGTTATTTGATGAATTCATACCATATTATAACAGAGGAGGAGTTAACCGACTAGCCCACTTATTACATATCGGTTTTCTAGTGAGAAAATAGCGAAGTTACTGAAGATGAAGTAGTGGGATTGGTCTGAAGAGAAGGTGAAGGAAAAGATGCCTATGCTTTGTTCTACAATGCTTTAGCATTCTGTAAAACCTCCAAATAGACTCCAATATACTTCTGCTTCTCTTTACGTCTGTACTGCATAACCCAACGAGGGTGAGGCACGACATCTATACTCTCAAAACAGTGATATTTTTCATTAAAAGCTTGTAGATACTTCAAGTTTTTACCCGTACCCACACAGATGATGTTTGGTTTTGCTTGTGGAAATGACATTTGTTTTAGTAATGTCTCTGTAATGAAAGTTTCCAAACTCTCCTGTGTCTCTTTGTCATCATAGTAATTATAGTTCTTTCCATTTTTGAGTAAACCAAGTGGCATAACAGTGGTAAAGAAAAAGTCTTTTGTAAACGCCTCTACCCCACCATATGCCTCCATCACCTCAAACATAAACGATGCACTTAACTCTGCTTTTTTGTCAAAGCTGTTTGGTATATCGCAATATTCTTCCAAATGATAGGCATCGGTAAATCCTATGCCAGTAATATCAGAGCCTAAACGTCCAGGGTTTATGCCTATGAGGTAGGTACGAGGATTTGTGTCGTCATAGTATTTCTGAAAGTAGCGTTGCATAACATCTCTAGTCTCTGGATTACCATAAGGGTAGATAGTCCCTACACCATTAGGAAGAGGTAGTTCTTTGGGTAAAGAGAAGTAAAAGTCGAGGATGTAATGAGAAAATGATTTAAAATTATGGGTAACATTCATAGCATTATTATAGCTGAAGTGAATGTTACTTTGTTTGTATATCTACAAATATAGGCAGGGTAAAACCTACCCTATGCCCTTCTCTTTTCCTGATAGAGTAATACCAGACTATACAATACTGGTAAAACAAGTAAATTTAGTATGGTTACGGTTAACATACCACCAAGCATTGGTGCGGCGATGCGGTGTGTAACATCTGACCCTGTAGCCATACTCATCATAATAGGAACGAGCCCTGCCATGGTAGATACTGCAGTCATCATGACCGGACGTACCCTTTGTGATGTCGCAGTAAATACAGCATCTTTAATGTCATCGGAACTTAGTGCGCCTGAAGTCCCTTCACGTCGTTTTTTAATCTCAGTGTCGATGAAACTCAGTACCAAAACCCCTATCTCCGCAGCCATACCCGCAAGTGCAATGAACCCAACAGCAACTGCCACTGACATGTTATAGTCATTGAGGTAAATCAGCCAAATACCACCAATGAGAGCAAATGGCATAGATAACATCACAATAACCGGTTCAATGATATTTTTAAAATTCATATACAAGAGTATAAAAATAATCAACAAAGTAATAGGTGCAACAATCTGTAAACGTTGCGATGCACGTTCCATATACTCAAACTGTCCTGACCATGTTACTGTATAGCCTGCTGGTATCATCACCTTCTCTTCTAGAACTTTTTTTGCTTTAGTCACAAAACCTCCAGTGTCAGAACTAGAGATATCAACATAAATCCATGCATTTGGTCTGGCATCTTCACTTTTAATAACCGGAGGTCCACGTCTACAAACAAGTTTTGCCACCATAGCGATAGGTATCTGTGTACCTGTAGGTGTTGGTATAAGTACACGTTCGAGTGTTTCAATGTCACTACGCAGGTCTCTTGGGTAACGTACATTCACAGGGTAACGCTCCAAATCTTCCACCGTTTCAGTTACATTCATACCCCCAACTGCACTCTGAATAACATCTTGAACGGCACCCACAGTCAGACCATATCGCGCTGCTTTTTCTCTGTCTATATCAAAATCCAAGTAGTAGCCACCCACTGCTCTGTCACCAAAGGCAGAAGTTGTTTCTGGCAATGTCTTCATGGCTTGTTCTATCTCTTTAGAAACTTTTTGCAGGACATTTAAGTCTGGACCCGAAACTTTAATACCTACAGGGGTTTTTATCCCTGTAGAAAGCATATCGATACGTGTTTTAATAGGCATTGTCCAAGCATTGGCAACACCAGGGAAATTAATGGCTTTGTTCATTTCACCCATTAAATCCTGTGTTGTCTTAGTATGATCAGCCCATTCCTTTCGTGATTTTAAACGTATGGTAGTTTCCACCATAGAAAGTGGTGCCGCATCTGTCGCTGACTCTGCACGTCCTATCTTACCAAAGACACTTTTGACTTCAGGAAAGGTCTTGAGTATCTTGTCTGTCTGTTGCAAGAACTCTTTTGCTTTGGTAATGGAAACACCAGGGAACATCGTTGGCATATAGAGTATATCTCCTTCATCCAACGGTGGCATAAACTCACTACCCAACTTCGAGTAAGGGTAATAGGTCAACGCCAAAATAGCAATGGCAAATGCTACAGTGAGTGTACGCCACTTCATCGCAAACTTCAACAAAGGAGAGTGTACAGCATGTAGCATTTTGTTGATAGGGTTTTTCTCTTCAGCAATAATCTTACCACGTACAAAATATCCTATCATGACTGGTACCAAGGTCACTGCCAATATCGCAGAGGCAGCCATGGCATAGGTTGCAGTAAATGCTAGAGGACTAAAGAGTCTTCCCTCTTGTGCCTGCATCGTAAAGATGGGTAAAAAAGAGACGGTTATCACAAGCAATGAGAAGAACAATGCAGGTCCTACCTCTTTGGAAGATTTGGTGATGACTTCCCAACGTTCATTGTCTAAGAGTTGTCCCCCCCTTTTTTTCTTCACAGCTTCAGCCAAACGACTGTGGGCATTTTCTACCATGACTATGGCACCATCAACCATAGTACCAATGGTAATAGCAATCCCTCCTAACGACATAATATTTGCATCCAAACCTTGTATACGGATGACAATAAATGCCATCAAAATACCCAATGGTAAAGTGATAATAGCCACAAAAGCAGAGCGAGCATGGAGTAAAAAAAGTATCACAACCAAACTCACAATAAGAAGTTCTTGAAGCAAAGATGAACTTAAACTGTCAACTGCCCGTTCTATCAGGTCACCTCTGTCATAGACCGGTACGATTTTCACACCTTTAGGTAAACCTTTTTGCAAGTCTGCAAGCTTTTTACGCACAGCTTGTATGGTCGCCAAAGCATTCTCACCATAACGCATAATCACCACACCACCTACAACTTCACCTTCACCATTATAATCAACCAGACCTCTACGCAGTTCTGGCCCTATGCCGATATGGGCAACATCTTGCAGACGTATTGGTGTACCTTCTGTATCTACACCCAAAGGTATACTTTTTAAGTCATCTACAGATTGTATATAGCCTGAACTTCGTACCATATACTCTGTTTCTGCCATCTCGATGAGACGACCACCCACATCTTTGTTAGACATCTTAATCGCTTTTTTCACCTTATCTAGTGAAATGTTATAGCGTTGTAAAGCATTAGGATCTACTTCAACTTGATACTGCTTGACATATCCACCAACAGATGCGACTTCAGCAACGCCATTCACTGTTTGTAGCGGGTAACGCATGTACCAATCCTGCAAAGAACGTAACTGTGCCAAATCATGCTTACCTGTAGTATCTTCAAGAATGTACTCATAGACCCAACCCACACCTGTTGCATCTGGTCCCAAAGTAGGATTAACTGTTTTTGGCAAACGTCCACTAACATAGTTCAAGGACTCCAATACACGAGAACGTGCCCAGTACATATCGGTACCATCTTCAAAAATAAGATAGACAAAAGACATACCAAAAAATGAGTACCCTCTTACCACTTTGGTCTTAGGTACAGCCAACATTGCAGTTGTCAAAGGGTATGTTACTTGATCTTCTACCACCTGTGGAGACTGTCCAGGATACTTTGTAAAGATAATCACCTGAACATCAGACAAGTCAGGAATAGCATCCAAAGGTGCACTTCTATAGGAAAAAATCCTACAACAGCGATGATAAGCATCGCAACAATCACCATAAACCGCTCTCGTAAAGAAGCTCCTATAATTGCATTAATCATTTTGTATCACTTTTTGATCTATTCATATCCATTTTTTTAGGATTTTGACTCACTTCTAACATCTTTGCTGTTGCTTCACGAAGTTTTGACTCCGAATCTATCAGGAATTGTGCAGAAGTAACCACCTCATCTCCCTCTCTCAACCCTGCAAGTACAACAACATGTCCATGAGACTCAATGCCAAGCTTCACTTTTCTTGGCTCATACTTACCTTTTCCTCGTACGATAAATACCTGTGTATTGTTCCAAGAACGGATAACCGCTTCAGATGGAATAACCAATGCCGCTTTTTGTGTATCAGAATTGATCTTAATCTCGGCAAACATATCAGGTCGTAAAAGTAATTCTTTGTTATCAAATACAATTCTTACACGTGTTGTACGCGTCTTCGCCTCAGTATAAGGGTAGATGTAAGAGAGTGTACCTTTAAACGTCCTACCCGGTACACTAGCAAGTGTCATCTCAACTGTATCACCAAGTTTTACCCATGGTATCTCATACTCATAAATCTCCGCATACACCCACACTTTACTTAAATCAACAACCATGTACAACTCAGTTTTAGGAGTGACATATTGCCCTACACGAGAGCCTATCTTAATGACCGTCCCTGCAACAGATGTATGTATATGCAAGTTCTTCTTGATAATACGACTCTCTTCAAGCTCTTTTATCTGGTGTTCCGGTACATCGAGTAAAACCAAACGCTCTCGTGTACTTTTCACCATCTCTTCTGCCCCTTCTCTCACATCTCTAAAAGGACTTTTCTGTAAAGTTTTTAAACTATTGAGTGCCAAGAGGTACTCCTGTTCTGTCGAAACCAACTGTGGAGAGTAGATACTCACTAAAATGTCATCTTCTTTAACCGTTTCACCTGTTTTATCAACAAATATCTTTTCTATCCAGCCTTCTGTTTTAGGGTGTAGTCTTGCCATACGCTCTTCATCAAAGTCCACACGTCCTATGGCACGTATGGTTTTACTCAAAGCTTTTACTTTGACTTTGGCAGTACGTACCCCAATATTTTGAACAACCGTAGGATCTATTTTGACCGTACCCGCAACTTCATCACTCTTTGCACCATCTGCATAAACAGGAATGTAGTCCATACCCATCGAATCTTTTGAAGGTACAGGAGAAGTGACCGATGGATTCATAGCGTTACGGTAAAAAAGTACTTTTTTACCTGTATCTACCCCTTTAGTGGATGCCTCTTTTTGTACTTTTGGTGCTTGTAAAAGCGTCACCCCATACCCAATACCTATCCCTACTACCAGCGCGGCACCCACTGTGCTTAAAATTGATTTATTCATAAATATTTACCTTTCTTACATTTGCTTGAATACCCGATAGAGCCTGCATAGATTCTGTCACAGACTTCCAATATAATAACTCATAATTAAATAATGTCACTTGACTTCGCACGAGGTTTAAAAAGTCTACCTTGCTTACCTGATAGCCAGAAAGCATAGAATCTACTGTCTGTCTAGCCTGTGGTAAAATACCTGTTTCATACAAAGAGACCTGCTTTTTTGCCTGTCTATAGTCAGTATAATTGTTAGAAATCTCTGCCATAAGTTTGAGTCTTACATTTTCCAATGCATATTGACTACCTTGTTGCTCTATAAATCTTTGTTGTTCTGCTTTCGATTGTTTGGTTTTATAATACAAAGGTACTTTAATCCCTACTTTCAAAGTAAGTAGATCCGATCTTGGATCATCTATTCTGCCACCGTTGTATCCTATACGGTCACCATAAGCAACAGATACTCTAAAGTCAGGATAATAATCTTTCTTCGCCAAATCCAGTCTTGATTGCGCAGCAGAGACACGAGACTCTTGGCTT
This sequence comes from Campylobacterota bacterium, assembly GCA_013607775.1. GTDB lineage: Bacteria > Campylobacterota > Campylobacteria > Campylobacterales > Sulfurovaceae > Sulfurovum. Next base: position 5,937 of record VCAW01000207.1, read on the forward strand.
TTTAAAGTAGGATGATACTCTTCTGCCAACTTATAAAGATCTTAACTTTCGCACCTAAATCCAAGCATTTTCTGAGTAACATCCTGCAATACAGCGATGATACTCACTAAGTCTTCATTCCTATTTACAATATCTTCAATTTTAGCTATCTCATCAAGTATAATAATGAATGTCTGCATA
>VCAW01000208.1 GCA_013607775.1 Campylobacterota bacterium
TCATAAAAAGCCTTTAGTTTTTTTGATAAAGTTTTAATGTTTGTTGTAAAGTATTATAACATTTATCGGGCTCTAAAGGTTTTTTTGAAATTTAATTTAGCTTAAATTGTGGGTTGTTTTTGGTAATCTGCAAGTGGCTCCTATGTAATTCTTTTACTTTATCTAAGGTATCATCAAGCTTAAACATTGTATTTCCTTCATTATTTTGATTATTGAAGTATCACATATTTTTTCTTATAAAAAACTTATTGTAAGAAAAATAAGTTTTATTTTTCTATATATCAGAATAATGCAAATTATAAATGATTGTGGTGGGTTGGAAAACCCACCCTACATATGAATATTTATAAAAAATATGACAATTTGACATATTCTTAACCTCTTTTCTTCAAACAGACTATAATTCACAATAAAACCTGTAGGGTGGGTTTTCCAACCCACCATGAACGACAGTGAAATATTCAAAAATAAAAGGAATGTATATGTCAAACTACACAAGAATATTCATACAGAGACATCCATACTTCACTTCATTACAATCAACACAGAAAAAAGAAGACCTATACTCATAGACAACATTACTATTTTACGACAAGCCTTTACTAATTCCAAACAATATTTTGATTACAGCATAGATGCTATCTGTGTCTTGCCTGACCATCTTCATATGATTATCTACCCTAAACATGAAAAAGATTACCCCAATATTATAAAATCTATCAAAACTTATTTTTCTAAAAACATCAATCAAACTTTCAATATATCACAAAGCCAAACAAAGAAAAAAGAATTGGGTATTTGGCAAAGACGATATTATGAACATACCATTATAAATGAAAAAGAGTTGGAGAAGTATAGAAATTATATACACTATAATCCAGTGAAACATCATCTTACCAGTAATGCTAATGAATGGGGATATTCTTCATTTAGTAAATTTGTTAGTCGTGGATATTATGATATTGATTGGTATGATTTAGACTTGGTGTAAATTGGTAGGGTGGGTTTTTATCGTAGTGTATGCCTTTGGTGCTAACCCACCATGAACAATAGTGAAAGATTTAAATATCAACCATTATCATGGTTGTGGTGGGTTGGAAAACCCACCCTACAGTGCTACATTGTTAAAATAATTTTCTTTAACGCTCCCATTTCTATCCCCTCCCCATACAACGGCTCTTTCATAAATGTTTCGCTCTTTGTATCTACAAAAAAGAGTGTGGGAAATACAGTGGTGTAGTACATCTCTATAGGGTAAGAGAGCTTTCCTTCATAGGTGACCATGACTGCTATCATTTTATCGTTAATAGCCCCTATATAGGGTTGATTCATAAATTGTTGATGTAAAATCTTATTGCATATTTTAGAGTCTTTTTTGACGACCAATACAACCAGAGGCTTTTCTTCTTTATGTGCAAGTTGTAGTGCATTATCATAATCACCCATCCAATGCACATGGTTCGATAGAAGCCATAGGGGTAACAGCCAAAGTAACAAAAAATACTTTAACTGCTTCATCATTATTACTTTTTGTCAGGCATTTGATAGAGGAAAATTCCTGAAGGATGCTCAACTTGGAATATCTCTCTTTCAAGAAACCACTCATTAGTATTTATCACATTCACCTGATTAGCATCATTGACTGAAACATACAACTCAGGGTATTTTTTTGACCATCTAACATGAAGCACCTTGCCTGTAAATGTAAATGTTTTTATAATCTTTAATGTCTTTGTATCAAGTATCTGAATTGTGGGAAAGTCTTTACCTGAGAATGTCACCGCCAAGTACTTTTTATCTGGACTGAGAGATGTAAATACAGGTAGTCCCTGCATCTCTACATTTTTAATAAAGTTAAATTTATTATCGTAGACCATTACAGCATTGTCACCCACAGCAGGGATGAATGTTTTGTCATCGCTCAGTGACCAGAAACCAAAATGTGGAACTTTAAGTACTGGCTTGTTGTCTTTAGCCGTCACTTTAATCTCAGAGAACTCCATCTTATCTAAATCTATAATACCAAAAGCCTTAGTAAGGAAAAATCCTACGATGTATGTATTGTCTTTTATCATCGCATCAAAAGGCATCTTACCTACTTTAAATTCTTTAAAAATTTTAAATTTCGGTAACCCTTTACCTGCATTTTCATCTTTAAGTACAGTGACTTTATCGTTATCCATTTGTGCAAAAACAATCATATTTTTATAGATTTTAATCCCTACATTTTTAGAACCTGTCACTATCTTGTCTATAGGCTTTAAATCACGTGTGAGAATATCTACTGATTTATCATCATAGTTTGCCACTGCAACATAGTTTTTACCAATGACAAATCCAATAGCTGACTTGCTTGTTTTATACTCTGCTTCTTTTTTTTCTGTTTTTGGGTCAAACTTTACTACATAACCATCACGAGAAATAAGATAAGCATCATCACCATCAAATTTAATAATACCATGATTCATGTTATGCATATTTTCCATATGTCTACGTACTAAGCCATCTTCAATAACAGCAACAGATTCACTCTCCCGTTCTACAACAAAATATTTCTCTTTTGCATTTAGGGTTGTTGAAAAAATAGTTACACCCAAGAGAAGGACAGATAATAAAATTTTCATAGATATATCCTTTAAAATTAATTTTATCTATTGTACTTAAAGACTTTAATAAATCTATTGAGTCATATCAATTTTGAATAAAGATTTCTTCTTTCATCAACTGTGGTTGCGTTAAGTTACTTTCAGACAAATTTACCACTTTAGCACAATCACTTTTTGCCAATTGTACATAAAATGCTACTGTAACTTTATCACCTTTTTTTACTATTGGTATATTATAGAGCAATGTTTTTTTCTCTTTTGCTTCAAGGTTATAGACACGCCCCTTGGTAGCATGTGCAGGAATAATAACTGTATTACCATTTTTTTTAAAGCTATAGGCAAAATACCCCTGTTTATCTTCACTAGGTTCTTTGGCGTAGTTTTTCCATATCACTTTACCTTTATGCTGTATCTCTATTTTTAAGTACTTTGCCCGTGCAGGTTGTATAATAAGTGGATGTTCCATCTTATTTGTAAGTGTAATACTCAATTGTTTATCTGTTGTTGAAATATTGATATCTACACCTGTTTTTCTAAATTCCACATCATGGATTCCTAAAAACTTATGGCTTGCATGTTGTCCTCTAGTCCGCTTGTCTATTTTTTCAGCTCCACCAGATACTTCTGGCATATGACACTTTATGCATCCTATGCTATTTTGCTCTTTTTTATTTTTTTCTTTTCCTTGCATTGCCCTAAAAATAGTTACATTATTTTCATTAAGTTTATGAGAGTGACATCCCATACAAACTTTTTTAGCATAGACAGGATTTGAAGTTGAAGAGTGTTTATCACTTTTTACAGGATTATCCAATCTTCCATAAAGTGTGGGTTTATAATTTTTAGCTTGCCTGGCTTTAGTATTTATATTAAACGTATGTGCTTTTTTTACATATGCTATGGTATGACAAAAGTAGCAGCTCACTGCATCTGTATGCATTTTATTGAATTTATCAGGTCTAGCTTTTCCAGAAAGTAAATCTTTAAGATTATCTGCCATAGGCATATGACAGGTAGCACAGTCATATTTTTTCATACTTACTTTATCTGCTATTTTACGGTGTAAGGTATCATTAAAATACCCTTTTGCATGAAAAGAAGATTGATATTCTTCGTAAATCTTTGCATGACACTCATTACAAGAGTGATTATCCAAATATTTAGCATTTAAAAAAATTAAAAAAATAAGAGAAAATAGTACATTGAATTTCATAATAAACTCGTTTAGGTAATTTAGGGAAGTGACTTACAAGGAGACTAAGCCATCACTTCCCTAAATCACCCTCCCCCAACAAGGGGGACAAAGTGAGAGAGGGCGGAAATTAATTACGCACCAGGAATATGCTGTCTATGCTCAACTGAATAAGTAAACGTAGGTGTTGTCAAGTTTTCAATATACTTAACAAATTTACCAGTTTCAGATTCATAGATACCAATTCTACCAGTTGTCCACTCAGAAATCATAGTCCATTTACCATGGTTAGCAGGTTCAGCATGAAGCAATCTTGGTTGTACAGGATCTTTCACTGCTGCACCAACTTTATCTGGCATTGGTAAGATTTTCTCTTTACCAAATGCTTTTTCATTTACAGCAACTTTTTCATGTTGAGTTGCATCCCACTCTTGAAGAACTTTTTTAGTCTTCGCATCAATAAGTTGACCTTTAGTTTTACCAACTTTAATAATTCTATCAGTTTCTAAAGTCTCTTTATTGATTAAGTATACTTCATTGTACTTATCCGGTTTCCCAAGAACACAATCAGACCAAATCCACGGTGTATCTTCACCCGTTCCTACAAATAAACCACCGCCCGCAGTCTTAATTTTTTTAACAATTTTCCAATCTGGGGAAGTCCAAATAACCACTTGACCAAAGTTCATACTCTGTGTTGCATTAAGTTGTTTACCCATTTTTTTGTTGAACCAAGATGAACCTTGACCTGGGTGTGGTTTAGATTTTTCACCTGTATGTACTTTAGCTGCAAGTTTCATAGTCTTTTGATCCACAATACCCATAAGGTCTGACCCTTGTGAAGCAACTTGTACATAACGACCAAAATCTTCACCCTCATTCTCATTTAAGAATGCATCATGAAGTACTTTACCAATATTAGGAACATCTCCTACTATTGGGAAGTCTGGCTTAGAATAATCTACAATATAAACATGTCCTGCATCTTTAAGTGCAAATGAGAAATAAGGTCCATAAGGTGTATCTGCAATGTAAGCTACACGACTAGGTCCAATTTGTCCATCTGTATCTATAACACGACTTGTGTCATATACTTTTAGTGGTTCAAGTGTTTTTGCATCACACAATACTGCACCACCTGGGTTATAATTACCTGCCATTACATATTTACCATCTGGAGATACTGCAAGACCGCGAGACTCTTGACCTACTTGTACTGATGCCAATGCCGGCTGTCCAGGAGCAGCGATATCAAACATAGTCAATCTTCCTGAACGAGAAATAGAATACGCATATCTTGGTTCATTTTTATTGGTCACGGTTACGTGTACCGCAAATCCGGCTTTATGACGAGAAAGCACTTTACCCGTTGTCGAATCAATAAAGTCAACCAGGGAAGCATCTCTTTCTGTAGCAAAAGTAATATCTTTCACATTTTTAACTTCTGCTCCTTTGTATTGGAGATTACCATTTTTGTCAACAGGATATTTTTTAGCCAAAGCTTCTCTATCTGCTAATTTTGTCCATGATTTATGTACTGCATCAAAGTCAAGTTTTAGTTCTACTGTATTTTTCCAATCCATAAGATAGTCAATCATACCCGTTGCATCATCTTTTGAAAATGTGGAGTTCCATGCTGGCATTGCAGTATTATCTCTACCATTTAAAATAGTCTCTGCTAAAAACTCTCTACTTTTCTTTTTAAGTGCTTTTGGTCTAAGGTCAGATCCAACACCACCTTGGTGGATAGGTCCATGACACCCTTGACACTCTTTTTCATACTTTTTAGCAAAATCCATGCTAGATGTTCCAGCAAACGAAAAACTTGCTGTTAATGCTGTTATTGCAGCGATACTTAAAAGTTTATTTAATTTCATTTTATACTCCTTTATCCTAAATGTTCTTAATGAATTAAGAACATTTAGATAGAATCTTCTGTCTATTTTACTAGACGACACTTTTTGAAATTGGGGCTTGGCGAAGCCCCATTTCTTCATAAATTTTACTCTATTTCTGTTCTTCTAACTTTTTCTTTTCCGATTTATAAATCCAAAACATTGGCAATATAAATATCGTATGTAAAAAGAGTGATAGTGTCAGTGGGCCTTGGTTGAGCCAAGCAAAAAATCTTGGTACGACATC
>VCAW01000209.1 GCA_013607775.1 Campylobacterota bacterium
GTATAACTTTTTCTTTTAAAATACATGCATTATTTTCCCTTATCATTTTTATAAATTATTTTGATTAATTTTCATTTCCTTGACGTAAATCAAGCTATCTACTTTTTAAACTAGTAATAATACTCCTATGCCCTAGGATTCCTTCATGGACATTCTTTTGCAAATAGACATTTAACAGGAGCCAAAAATGGATGCGTTGATAGTGAGACCAGAGATAGCGTTAGATCAATTCTTACCTATCTTTGTCGAATCGACATTAGTACTGGTATTTGGAGTGGGGTATGCAGCAGTTATTACACTCTCCAAAATGGGTTATTTTTCCAAAAAATGGATGACTGTTGGATATCTATTTTGGGTATTACAAACATACTTCTTATATGACTTTGCTGTGCTTATCCAGAGTAACCACTTTACGATGAAAGTCCTAATGGTTACGATGGTGATATATCTTTTTGTGCCACATCTCTACTTTCATTTAGTAGACGAGGCAGAACGAAGATATGGCGACAGTGATGATATCATAGAAGATACAAATAAATAGGAGGGAACACACATGGCAAATAAAAATGTTTCAGTTTGGTCGAGCATTTCGTTTTGGCGTCGTTCTGCGGCTTGGGTAACTGGATTTGCATCTATATTGCTGATTTGGCTTACATTTGATTCTGTAGGACAAATTAGCATGGGAAATGATGCAGATAACCAGCTAAGTTCAAAAGAAAACAGAGTGGTAAAAAGAGTACCTGGTCCTACTGTAATCAATTATAAGATTGGTTATACAATGGATGCTAAAAGAGGACATGAGGTGCCAACAATTGGTGAAAAACAACCATTTTTCGGTAAAGAGTGGAGTGAGAAAGAGGCAGCAGCATTGCTACATCTTGGTAAACTGACTTCTCAAGCAAAAAACTGTATGAATTGTCATACGCTTTTAGGTAACGGTGCATATTTTGCTCCAGATCTTACAAAAGCATGGATAGATCCAGCATGGCAAGATGGTGGACCACTGCAAGGAATGACAGGTAAAAATACCGTAGAAGAAGCATTAGCAGAGTTTTTACAACATCCTTCACAGTATCCTACACATGCACGTATGATGCCAAATCTTGGTATTACTGCAGATGAAGCGAAAGGGTTGGTAGCATTTCTCAAACATATGAGTAGTATTGATACCAATGGATTCCCAAGAAACTTCTCAAAAACTGTGGATCAATTCAAAATAGGAGGCTCAAATGCTCACTAGTATTAAAACAAATCAGTTTGAAGGTAATAAGTCAAAAGAATTGGGGATGATGTATTTCAGAGTAGCGATTATACTCTTTGGTGCACAGCTACTTTTCGGACTTGTAGCAGCGTTTCAGTTTATTTTTCCAGGATTCTTATTTGAAATACTTGATTTCTCTGTAGCGAGAATGGTACACATCAATGCCTTGGTTGTCTGGATGCTTTATGCAATGATAGGTTCAGTGTACTTTTTAATGCCAGATGAAACTGGAGTTGAAACAGTAGGTATAGGGATTGGAAAACTTGCATTTTGGGTACTCACAGCAGCAGTAACTGTAGTTGTGCTTGTCTATATTCTTATTCAAGTAGGACCAGGTACAGAGAGTTCAATCTGGCTTATCAATGAAGGTAGAGAATACCTTGAAGCGCCAAGATGGGCAGATATTGGCATTGTTGTTGTAGTACTTACATTTTATTGGAATGTTTTTGCAACTTTTATGAAAGCAAAAGTCAAAACAGGCATTATGATGGTACTTGTGGCTGACCTTATGGCACTTGCTGGTCTTTACCTTGCAGGTATGTTCTTTACAGACAATATCTCTATGGACCAGTACTGGTGGTGGTGGGTAATACACCTTTGGGTTGAAGCAACATGGGAAGTATTTGTTGGTGCGCTTGCAGCGTATGCACTTATTAAACTCATCGGGGCTAAACGTGAAATCGTTGAGATGTGGTTATGGATTGAAGTATTGATGCTCTTTGGATCAGGTATTCTTGGTCTTGGTCACCACTATTTCTGGATTGGAACACCTGAGTATTGGTGGGAAATTGGAGCATTATTCTCTGCACTAGAACCAGTACCATTGGTAGCGATGTTTGTTCACGTACTCTACGACTGGGGTAAAGAGCAAGGTGCTGCACATGCAAAAGGTGAAACAGGTTCTATTATGACGAATGGTCCAGCGATGGCTTGGATAGTACTGAATGCTTTTGGTAACTTCTTAGGTGCAGGTATATGGGGATTCTTCCATACACTACCTCAAGTTAATATCTATACGCATGGTACACAGTTTACAGCGGCTCACGGTCACTTGTCATTCTTTGGAGCGTATGCGACTATTTTGATAGGAATGATGTATATCGGTATCCAGTATGCATATGGTATCAAGATTATGAAATCGACATTCAAATCTAAGATGGGTATTTTCCTTATCGCTTTTGGTGTAATGGGAATGACAATTGCCTTGACGATTGCAGGATATGAACAAGTACTCATTGAAAGAGCTGAACTTGGTGGTGGATGGAATGCATTCTTTACTGCACAAGAGATGCCTTGGTATGTACAAGCACAACTTTGGAGAGCTATTATGGGTGTGGTTACATTTGTAGGGTTTATCTATCTTGTGTGGGATTTATTGACTATTGGTAAACAAGCTAAATTAGAACAAGAAGGAGCATAATATGCTATTTGAACAAATGACAGATGTCGTACCAAGCTTTTTTGCTTGGCTCAACCAAGGCCCACTGACACTAACACTCTTTTTACATACGATAATTATATTGCCAATGTTTTGGATTTCTGCGAGGGAAAAAAAGAAGTTAAATAAATAAGAAACATGGGCTTGGTGGAGCCCCTATCTTGTAAGAAGTGTCTAAATAATTAGACTCACAAT
>VCAW01000210.1 GCA_013607775.1 Campylobacterota bacterium
TAGCCCACTTTCGTTATTTGGGATGTAAGGTTGCGCAAGAGATTTATGAGTCCTAGCCATAGCTAAAACGATGAAATATCTTGTGCAAGATTGCGTTTGCAAATCCCACCCTTCGGGCATCACTAGCTTTCGCCTATGCGTCGTTACTCTTTTTCACCTTAGCTACGGCTAGGGTTTCAAAAGACTGCCTAGCCTAGACAAAAGCTAGAGATGTTATGGGTATCACCTATTATTAGATGTGCCCTTTACTTCTTTCAATGAAAACTTCCCAATCTCCTCTAAAAATGTAGTAGCATAAGAGCCTTTAGGTAGGTAAAATTCTACCGTGAGTTTTTTACTGTCTGGGTTGTATTCTGTCTCTACTTCATTTGGCCATATCCATGCAAAACGTCTATCACCTCTTAGGGCTGTGAGTTCTGTGTCATCATAAGGCTCTTCCAAATGGTAGGCATCTGACTTGGCACGTTCTACTCTTTCCCCACATAGAAGTCCAGTAGGACTTACTTTCTTTTGGTTAAAAGCTTCAGCAGACTTATACATGTCTTTCACGTAGTCCAATTTCCCATAAGGATAAGGCATCATGATATCACCTAAAAAGAGCTTAAAAAGCTGTGGCTGTTTGGCTAAAACTTTAACGAGTTCTAGAGAGTACTGAAGCTTTTTAGCTGCATTTTCTACGTTGTTAGAGGCTATGATGGTAGAGAGTTTTACTCTTTGTCCTAGCCATTTGTTATAGAGGTAGCTTTGGTAAGCTGAGACTAAGAGTTTCTCTTTGCTTCCTTTGAGTTTTTTCCCTGAGTGGGCAAGCTCTTTTCCTTGTAGGTATGAACGGCTGTCTTCTCCGAAGCGTTGGTAACCATAGTAGTTTGGTATGCCATCTTTTTGCATCTTCTTTGCAATGGTGTTGAAAAATTTTGCATCTTGTGCATTGATGTTACGTAAGACAATAGAAAAACTATTTCCTTTGAGGTGACCCACTTTGATAGGTGCTTTGTTGTAGGTGCGTTCGAGTATCTCTATCTTTTCTGTAGTAAGATTTTTGTTGAGCTCTTTTTCTCTATTTTTAGGGATGGAGATGTACTGTATGGTGGTAGCATTTTTGTCTTTAAGCCCTGCGTAGCCTATGTCACGTTCCTGTAAGCCAGTGGCTTTGGCGAGTACTGTGATGAGCTTCCATGTACTCATATCTGTTTTTTGTATCTTGAGTACGAGGTAGTTTCCTGTACCTGAAAAGTTGTAAAGTGGTATCTCTTCCACGAAAAAGCGTTCAACAGTTTGTTCGAAATTAAAATAGAGTGGGGTATGGTTATAGGCGTAAGTTTTAATGTGATTCATAGTGGAATTATAGCGTATTTGTGTGGGCATTTACCCACAAGGTGTAAGATTACTTTATGAGAAAAGAAATCCTTGCATTGATACGGTATTTGACAATTTTATTGCCCTCTATTTTTGCAGACATATTGGTAACGTTGATACCTTTGATGTTCTTGATACTTTTACTTGCAGATTTTACAGCACTTGCAGCTGCATCTTCCCAAGATTTATTTGATTGTGCGAGTACTTCAATGACTTTAACTACTTTTGACATATTCTTTTCCTTTTAAATAGTGTTCTAGTTAATGATAGTTCAAAAGTATAAATGAAGGATTAACCAAATACTATCCACATTTTCCAGGGGCACATTTCATACCGTTAAATTTACCTGTCATACTGCTCTCGTCTATGCCTTCTGTATGCATTTTGTCCATCATGGCTTTCATCTCATCTGGGTGGGCGATGAACTTGTAGCCTTTAGTCAGTGTAAAAACACCGTAAACGATGACAAGCATAGCGGCAAGTTTCATCATGGTGCCACGGAGGTTTCCTTTTTGTAAAAACTTGGTTAGAAAGCCTAAGAAGAAGAGCGCAGGGATAGTAGCTAAACCAAAGGTAGCCATGACCAAAGCACCGCCAAGTGGTGTTGCTGTACTGGCTGCAAATATGGCAAAAGAGTAGACCAACCCACAAGGGATGATGCCGTTGAGCATACCTAAAAGATAAAAGCTTAGGTAGGACTTTGAAGAGATAAGCGCTCTAAAACTCTTTTGGTACCATGCATACTTGGAGACAGACCACTCTGCGGAATTAAGAAACTTGAGGTTTCCAAGTAGGCTAAGCCCTGCAAGTATCATGAGTACCCCAGTGAAGACAAAAAGTATTCCTTTAGTAGTGGGAGTAAAGGCAAGTACACTGCCTACGTACCCAAAGATGGCTCCGAGTATGGCATAGGTGGTGACACGACCAAAGTTGTAGGCTAGATGTGAGGCTGTTTGCTGTGCATAGGAGGACTTTGGGTCTATTTTACTAGACGTGTAGGCAACTACTATACCACCGCACATACCGATACAGTGCCCAACAGAGCCTAAAAAAGCTGTAGTTAAAATGATAATAAGGTCGATATTTCCCATCTATAGTTTATCCATTTTTGTAAAACTATAGTATACTTTTGTTAAAAGTGTGTTAAGGAATAGAAAGTGTTTAAAGGCTTGAAGCGTGCTGTACGAAAAATGTTTAGAGAATTTTTGGTCTATCATCATAGTTCTTTAGAGTACAGAGCTAAACTTTTGACACTCATGGTCTCCTCTAATGGTGAGATAGATGAGTGTGAAAAACAAAAACTTAAAGAGATAGCACATAGCATTTATGCTGATGATAGCGAACGTGCGGAAGTGCTTATAGATACAGTCAATGAATATCATAATAAGATTATCACGAACAATGGACTAAACTTTGAACATCTCATACAGCTTGTAGAACGTGAAACAAAGGCAGTACCAAGATTTGTCGAAAAGATAGATATGGATTTACTTAGACAATTGCATGAGTGCGTGGAAGATGAAGAAGATGCACTTTTTCAAGAACGTATCTTAGAGTTTTTAGGCTCGCTTATCAATGAATATGGAGAGAAAAAATAGTGGAGTGGTATCGGTTTATTATCTTTGGTAGAGTTCAGGGAGTGTACTATAGAAAATCTGTCTCTCAAGCTATGATGAAAAAACAGTTTAAAGGGTACATCCAAAACCTTTCTGATGGTACTGTAGAAGTAGTAGCTGAAGTGTTTGATGATGAACTGGATACATTTATACAGATACTCAAAGAGGGCTCCCCACTAAGTAACGTGGATGATATACAGTATACAATCATCAATGATGCCCAGTTTGAGACTGATGGCTTTGAGATAAGGTACTAAGATGTCTAGTGGTTGGGGTTGTCAGTTTATGGGTACGCATGAAGAAGACAAAGAATGGTGTCTAAAATTACACCATCATTGTGAGCCTGGATGCAAAGGCTGTATTATCGCAGGACAGGTTGAGTTTACTCAACCCAACATAAGCGAAGAACAAGAATTCAAGGTGAAAAAACGTTCTGATAATCCTTTGGGAAAATAAATTTTCGTAAATGAAAAACATATAGTCTTTAGCACCTCTTAGAGATGCTAGAATGAGATTATTGAAGTGATGTTTTTACTTTTAATACAGGATTTAGTATCCATTTATTTCCTGCAGGATGAATAGATTTGTCTGCATCAAAATCAATAATCATCTTTACATCTTCACCTTCAATGATGCTAAAGTTATGATTGTATTTGACTGTATTGCTGGGTACTTTTAGTGCATAGGCAGTTAAATTATTTTCTTCATTTAAAATAATATAATTAGCAGCTGTATGGGAATCACCAAAGAGGTTAGGAAGTGAATCTGGAGTATTTCCAAGTACTAAGC
>VCAW01000211.1 GCA_013607775.1 Campylobacterota bacterium
TATCGATGCAAATTTTTATAAAAATAATCACCAAAATCTCTGAAATTCAAAATGTTGTCAAGTACAATAAAAACTTTCTACAGATTATCGCTGTTATCAGTGCTTATACGAAAAAAGAGTTGGGTTTTATGTGCGAAAGTTGAGTTACTTTAAAGAAAGGTTCTCATGGTTTAGAGTGGCTACACCAAACCAAAAATGGTGATTATTTTTGGGTTGACATCGTGTTAACTAAAATTCATCTGAACAATGAAGTCTTTATACATGGAATATGGAGAGATATCAGTGCACGGAAACTACTCGAAGAGAAAGAAGAAGAATCACGCGTAAAGATAGAACATTTAAATCAAAACCTTGAGTCAAAAGTTGCCAGTGAAGTAGCAAAGAACAGAGAGAAAGACCAACTGATGCTTCGGCAGTCAAGATTGGCACAGATGGGAGAGATGCTCAGTATGATTGCGCATCAGTGGAGACAGCCACTCTCTGCCATTTCTGCTACCAGCAACGTGTTGCTTTTGAAAAATGCAAAAGATGAATACGAACAGAGACTCTTTAATGAGAGATTAGAAAAAATTGTTCATTATTCTCAACACTTAAGTAAAACCATCGATGATTTTCGAGGTTTTTTTAGTCCAAATAAAAAGAAAACAGATACTACTTATGATGAGATTATTCATGCCGTTTTGGATATTATGGATATCTCACTTAAAAATAAGAATATTACTCTCGTACAGGAACTCTCTTGCCCTCATACCTTATATACCTATCCAGGAGAGATAAAACAGGTTATTTTAAACCTAATCAGTAATGCAAAAGAGGCGTTTGAAGAGAGTAACGTAGATGATCCTACTATTGTGATACGTACCTATTTTAAAAAGGCGAAATGTCATTTTGAAATAGCTGATAATGCTGGAGGAATCTCACCTAAGATACTATCTCAGATTTTTGAACCCTATTTTTCTACAAAAAAAGAAAATGATGGTACAGGCCTGGGTTTGTATATGAGTAAAGTGATTATTGAAGAACATTGTGATGGTATGTTGAATGTTAAAAATACGAAGGAAGGTGCTTTATTTAGTATTATACTTACACCCTGATTAGTTTGTGTTAAGAAGCTGTTCGTAAGTAATGTGTATTGTCTCTTGTTCTAGTTTCTCTAAAAGTTTCAAAAGCTCATCTGAAGACTTTCTCAGTTGTTCAAAATAAATTTCTGCCTCTTCTTTTCCTTTTCTACTCACATTTTTACTGTTAAATGTAAATACTTTTGAAAAAAAACTTTTACTCTCTGGAAGTATAAAAAAAAATCTTATAAATTTCACTGTAGATTTCATGGACATCATCATGGTAACTTTCTATCTCTTCGATAATATGACGGGTAATATCAATTTCTCTAAGCGATGCACCTTGTCCATAGAGCCATTTCCCAAATCCACAAGACGTTGAGGCCAAAGGAATAAATTCTCTTTCTACTGGTAATCCTGAAAGTGGGCTAGTCGGTTAACTCCTCCTCTGTTATAATATGGTATGAATTCATCAAATAACAAGAAACAAGACAAAGTTTTAATTGCTGGCAAAGATTATCCACAAACATATAGAGAATTTGTTGAGATGTTTCCAGACAATCAAA
>VCAW01000212.1 GCA_013607775.1 Campylobacterota bacterium
CATCAACTACACCAATACCTATACTTGTCTCAATAGGATAAGAAATGACAGCTGTTGTCCCGAATAACAAAGCTCTTGGCAATATGACTGGCAATGAGAGAACTGCCCAAAATGTAAGTAATCCTGAATCATCTACTGCATGATGTGTATTCATATAGTCTGATATGTTAGATAATTTATCTGTCATGTATTGTTTTCGTCCTTCTTTATCTCTAGCCATTATCTCTTCTTTTCTAGGAGCATTCGTTAAAGTTGGCTTTATCTCCGCATTAAACAAATGCGTCATAGCACCACCAAAGGCACCATTACTAAACTTACCACCACCTATCACTGAGACTGTTCCTCCTGCTATTGCCATGATACCTGTTCTTCCAAGTATACCACCATATCCTTTTGTACCCACATCAAACCCACTGGTAAGTCCTGAAAGGAAACCTGCGTTAAAGCTTCCGCCTTGGAACTTACTTATGACACCTCTTGCCAATCCATGTCCTAGTGTCTTAAAGGCGGTGACTTTCGTCAGTCCATTTTTTAAGATGGGCTGCACCTTCACCAATGCCAAATACTGAAGAGGTAAGCTCTGCTACTCCATAGGCAGCCCCTGCTGTTAAGCCTCCGAACAGGGCACGTACCCCTTAACGTCCCAGTGCTGATAGCACCACTCACCGCCCCTGCCGCGGCTCCTGAAGCAGTCGCAAGTGCAAAACCAGATAACCCTAAACCTCCTGCTCCTAGCAGTGCGGGTGCTAAAAATCCACCTGTTACGATGGCGCCTATCGTAGCCAGAACAAACCTAGAGTTTTTCTTCACCCAATGCCAAGCCTTTTTAAACGGTTTGGTTATTTTGTTTCTCAGTCTAGTCCACCAAGAGTTACCTGTAGGGTCTGTAAATTTTAACGGATTGTTCCTTACATAACTATAACGGTTATAAGATTGATAATCCATAGGTGCTTGGAGTACAGGGTCTGCACTCAGAAACCTCCCTATATCACTATCATACACCCTAGCGTTCATATGTATGAGTCCTGGTATTTCACTTATCTGTTCATGTCCTGTAAAGGCTCTGTTACTGACTATGGTAAGGTTAGAGGCTAAGGAGTTGTTATTAACGCCATAATCCATCGCTCTTATCTTCCCGAAGGCTTCGTAACTTCTTCGCTCTACCACTTTACCTACATCATCAGTAATAGCAGTGATGCTTCCTAAAGCATCGGTATGGAAGTAGCGGTTAAATGGTGTCTCTGCATAGTTGGCATTTGCGGGAACATAGTCTGTGTTAAGGACTTGTGTATGTGTCCCTATGGTTTTTCCACCTATACTTATGTAACATATCTGTGTCTCTTGGCTTCCATTTACTCTCTCTTCATAAGACTTACCCAGGTAGTAGGTATCTATGTTTTGTGTGGTCTTTAGGTAGCGTTTTCCTCCTACTCCATAGTAGAACCTTACTTCTGCTCCTGTTTTATGGTTAGTGAGTATGGCTGGTTTGTTTAGAGGATTGTAAACGATACTGTCACCATTACGGTTGGTCATATTGCCTAGGCTGTCATAGGTGTAGTTTCTTGTTCCTGCCTGTTTGACTGCGTGAGGTTTATCTGCGTAGTAGGTGTAGGCTCCTATACCTGTTTGAAAAGTGATGTTTCCTAGTCTATCATACCGATAGACTTTTGATTTTTCATAGTTACCTATCACATCAGAGACGGTATCTTGCCCTACCACTCTATTCATAGCATCATAGCTAAAGGTATCTAGTATCTGTTTACCTGCTATACTGCTATCGGTACGGCTAACAACATTCCCAAGACCATCATAACTGTAGTCAAGGCGTTGCACACCGCCTAAAAGTGCAGAAGCTCCATAGGAGATGATGCTTCCAAAGGCGTTGAGCTTGTCTATCTTATAGTGTACTTTACCGTCACTTCCTGTGACTGCATCTACGATGCCTGTCGTTACATCATAATGGTTTGTAACACTGTAGTTGTTAGGGTAAGTAAGTGTAAGTGGACGACTGTAGGCATCGTAGTTTACTTTTGTGAGGTAGTCTCCCCTACCACCAATAGTCGTAAGCGTTTGTGTAGGACGTCCCAAACTGTCATAACTGATGGTTTTTACCTGTGAATGCTGGTCTGTGCCATTGAGTGCAGAGATATTTGTTGTACTTAGTGCTTACCTCTACTTCCTGCTGATGCATTAGCTCCTGCATAGAGGTAACTTGTTTCATTGAAACTGGTGTTTTCATCGACACGCTTATAGGTCATACGTCCTAATATATCATAGCTTATGGTAGTGTGTTGTCCTTGTTGGTTACTTTGAGAGGTCATCTTTCCTAAAGCATTGTAACCATAGTTCCATACCCCTAAGTCAGGGTCATTCATATAGACTTTTTTGCCTGCTGCGTTGTATGCCATAGTGATGACATTGCCAGCACTGTCAGTGGTCTTTAACAAGTTACCTATAGCATCATAGGTGTAGTGTATGCTTGATGCTACAGAGGAGCCATAGGCATCGGTGATACTTATGACTTGCCCCATAGCATTTTTTACTGTTTGTTTTTTGTTACCTTTTGGGTCAGTGAGTATGGTTGTAAAATTGTTTATCTGTGTGGTATATGTCTGCACTGTATTGCTAGGACCTGGCTTACTTACGGAAATGGTTCGTCCAAACCTATCATACGTCGTTTTCACCACCCCAGCACTTTCACCTACAATACTAGGAAGCTCTTCTCTGACCAATTGTGCTTTTTCATTATAAAATTTACGCGTAAGATAAAGTTTTTTGCCTCCAAGCGTTGTAGTAGATGATTCAGTTACTCGTCCTAGAGAGTCATAAGATGTAACTCTATCAGCTTTATCTGATGCACTTTGGATTACATCAAAAAGCTTACGACTGTTTATGGTTGGTGTATTCCAAACGTGTGTCCACTTTTGCCAAGTACCATCTGTCCTTTGCTCTTCTATCTTACGCCTCATAGCATCATACTTCCATGTGGTGGTGAGCCCATTAGGTCCCGTATGTGTAAGAGGTACACCAAAACGCGCGTCATACGTGTAGCTTTCACTTAGCCCTTGGGCATTGGAAATGCCTGTTTTAAACTTACCATCTACACTATATGTGTAATGTGTTGTCGCTGTTGTTACTCCCGCTCCAGATACTGTCTCAGAAATTTTATTTCCATGATTGTCATAAGCATATATTTTAGTGAGTTCAACGGATGTACCTACATTCGCAACCTCTTTATGAAGTACCCCTTGTGCGTTATAGGTAAAGTTTGCCACTCTTACTACTTCACTACTTCCCGTCTTAGAATGTGTCACTGCAGATTTTGTAAGTCTGCCAATATGCCATTTACTTTTATCTTCTGAAGTATATTCATTTATGATAGTTTTATAAAAATCTTGGTTATTGACTAAATCCTGAGTTCTATCTACTACTTGAGCCACTTGCAGATTACCAAAAACAACCCACAATTTAAGCTAAATTAAATTTCAAAAAAACCTTTAGACCTCGATAAATGTTATAATACTTTACAACAAACATTAAAACTTTATCAAAAAAACTATAAGGCTTTTTATGAGAAC
>VCAW01000213.1 GCA_013607775.1 Campylobacterota bacterium
TGTGATTTGTTGCCCTTGTCCCATTTTTCGCAATGTTGTCTTCAGGTGAGGTTCGACATCACAAAAATTAGTGACTTTTTCTATAGATTCATACATCTTTGTTGTATGCAGTTCATTGAGTATATGAAATGCTTTTCTCATGTAGTCATTTTCTACAGTGCTGATACTATCTAATAACTTGCTAGATTGTCTTCTACATACTTCAAGTACAGAGATGGCATAAAGAGCCTGTTCTGATGAATTCTCGGGAGTTGGATTAAAAAATATATTATCTTTTAGGATATTTTGGTAATTCTTCATAAGAGCATCATAGTGTTCATATCCATCTTCTATGTTATTAGAGAATTTGATGTCTTCTATCCAATTGTTTACAACTTGTGTCGCAGTTGCACCATTAAGTTCATCGAGTGTATGAGATAATGCTTTAAGTAATAATTCTAAAGAAAAATGTACACGCCTTCGTAGTTCAAACTCAAACCAATCTAACTCTATTTCACTTAAATTGGTAGATTCTTCAGTCGTACAGTAATCATAATTATTATAAATAAGCTCTTGCGGCTTTTTGGATTCATCCAACTGGTTTAAAATCCAAACCATCGTGTCATTAAACTTAGTATAACTTTCTAACACTTCTTCAGATTCACTTGTATATGGATTTAAAAAAGCTTCTTGGAGTAATTGCATCTCTTCAGGGATACTATCTATATTATCAATTGAAAAATATTTAGCTTCTTCAGCAATCATCTCTTTAGTTAAGTGTCCACCATGTAGTAACCAAGCTAACACACCACTGTCTTCTTGAATTACTTTTTTTCGTGCTTGATAAATAGCATTACTATTTGGTCCGAATTTAACTGGTGCAGTTGGTGAACTCTCTAGCAGTCCAAAACCTCTGCATGGATTATAATATGTTCCGTATGTTGGGTTTATATAGTTAGTCCCTGTGGACTTATCTTTTAAGATGATAATATCTATCTCACCTTTTTCATTAAACTCATCAGTAATTTCTTTATGTACTTCAGCACCGATTATACCAGTAGCAAGAACTTTAGAATCTAGCTCTTTTTCATGATTTGTTGCTAGTATCAAGATTAACTCAAGTCTATCAAATACTTGCATAAGCAGTTGTCGAAATACATCACTGTCTAAGTTTGTCTCACCTTTATGAGAATCAAAGAACTCACCAACTATCCAAGGGATCAATGATAAGTATCTAGCTCTAATTGAGATGGTTGTGATAGAGGCAAGCAGTTGTGTTTCAATATGTTGATCAATACTACGAAGTCCTAAAACGTCAAGACCTTGAATAATATCTTTTTCACCTTTATTCCAAAATGAGTTCATTGGCATACTCCTTATAATCTACATAATTATAGCAAAACAACAGATCTTTAATGTAGATTACACCAACATGGTATCCACCTAAAGAAGATGGATAGAGATCTATTTACGGACACAAATTTTTCATGCTCATTCACAAAGTTATGAGGCATTTGGCTACCTAGATATTCAAAATCTAAGAGTAAACAAGCAAGAAGAGTTTGATGTACTTCAAAAAGATATATTCAAAGAGAAAGAACGCTCTAAAGAGGCATTTATAAAGCATTTTAAAAAGAAGTATAAAACATCAGACTTACCTATATGGAGTGTTACAGAGATAATCTCTTTTGGAACTTTGTCTAAGTTGTTTATGCTTTTACAAGATGCTGAACAAAAAGAGGTTGTTGCAAACATAGGAAGTATAAATAAGATTAACTTTCGCACCTAAATAATACATAAAATTCACCTCAAAACCTCTTAGTGGCAAGTGACCAGGCAAGTGCACACGCTGATTGCTTTATAGCCCTTGATATCACAAAATATTCATGAAACAAACACCCATAAAAAGCCCTATACACCGTACTTTTAGCTATAATACACCTTCCAAATAGAGGATAAAAAGTGTCCA
>VCAW01000214.1 GCA_013607775.1 Campylobacterota bacterium
ATTAAAATAATAATCAGGATTTATAATGGATAAAAGTTTAATGATTTTCATTGCTATTGGGCTTGGGGCTCTGTATCTGGTGACCAATTTTATTGGTGATATTCAAGCAGAAGATGATGCTTATAAAAATAGTGGATATCAACAAGAGCATATTTACGATAAATATCAAACTACTGATAGTGTAGGGCAAGATATTTTTTAGATGTGACTGGGGCAGATGTGAAGACACAGCTTGGTGCATGGAACAACTCATTGTTAAAAGATGAATTTTTAGACCTCTTCCCAGATTTTACAGAGATGAAAAATTTTATTAATGATAGAGTTCGTGGTAAAATACTTAAAGATAAACTTACAAAAACAGTAACAACTATTGAAGATAAATTCTTTTCTGGGGGGAGTTACTGCAGAAGATGCCAAGCGTGAGCTTGGCACACTGAAGTAATTAGCGACAAGGGTCAGTCATATTGCTTTGGTTAGCATAGAAATAGACTTCAACACGTCTGTTGAGGGCTTTGTTTCTTGCTGAGTTATTTGGTGCGATAGCTTTTTCGTATGAACACCCTTTGGTAAATGGTCTACCATTCACTGCCAATAGGTTTCCTACCGTTTGTGCACGTCTTTGTGAAAGTCTCTGATTGTATTCATAACTTCCTGTATTATCGGTAAATCCAGCCACACCTACAACAGTTTGAGGATAATTGGCAAGGAGTTGTCCTACTTTTTGTACTTTATTTCTTGCACCTGGTTGTAACCTTGCCGAATCTGTAGCGAACATCATAGAATCTCTAAACATAATTTTCACATAATTTGGATGTTTAGATACGATAATTGTATTGTTTGGATCCAGAGCGGCAAGAGGGTCATTGTTTACCCCTGTTCCTAGAGCCCGTGCCATAGCATTTGCCTGTTCGTCCATATTGTACCCTATAGCACCACCGAGTGCAGCACCTAAAAGACCACCAATTACAGCACTTTTTGCATCATGTCGTCCTGTATTGTATCCTATCATTGCTCCTGCTACTGCACCTGTGGCAGCACCTGTTTTGGTACGGTCATAACTTCCATCTTCAACTAGTCCGGGTTGATTATAACATCCTGCAAGCATAAAGACAGCAGCAGTTGAAGCGAGTATTGTTTTATGTAGTTTCATCTAAATTCCTTTTTTCATTTATTGCCATCCGCCATTGTTTACGGGAGGAGGGTTGTTGCTGTCTACAGCACTTCCGACACCTGCCCCTACTGTGGCACCGAGAAGTCCACCGACAACGGCACTGCCACCTCTGCTATGGTGTCCAGAGTTGTTGTATCCTATGGCTGAACCTGCCAAAGCTCCAACAACAGCACCTGTTTGTGCCCCACTGTTTGGATTGGGGGCACTATTGTTTGTGCAGGCAGTAAAGAAGCTTATTGCAATGCTTACAATAAGTATATTTTTTAGTTTTTCTGTATGCATATCATTCCTTTAATCGAATATTTACCCAAATAACGAAATAGAAGAGCCACTTGCAGATTACCAAAAACAACCCACAATTTAAGCTAAATTAAATTTCAAAAAAACCTTTAGACCTCGATAAATGTTATAATACTTTACAACAAACATTAAAACTTTATCAAAAAAACTATAAGGCTTTTTATGAGA
>VCAW01000215.1 GCA_013607775.1 Campylobacterota bacterium
AACGTAAAAAACAAAGAAATTGTAGGCACCAAACCATAAAGTATGGAGTAAAAATGACAAATTTATAGAAATTTAGCAAAAGTGAGATAAATTATTGGGTTTAATTCCTCATAGAATTTTTTTAAACTCAAAAATTGTTATGAGGAGATATTAGCTGTTTGCCAAGATTGAATTTGCAAGTGGCTCTTTATATATCAATTATGCTCTTATTTCAGTATTCAAAAGTAAATGCTATGTAGCCATTTTTACTCTTTGAAATGAAATCTACCGAATTGTTAGTGTTCGACGATGCAGAAAAAATGAGGAGAAAAATTATGAAAACAATAACAGCTAAAGAGTTTGACAAAAAATTTGATAATGGTGAGGATATTACAGAATATTTAGATTTTTCAACTGCTGTAAGATTAAAAGATGTCAAAAAATTGAAAACAGAAACAAAAAAAGTCAATGTTGATTTTCCTGAATAGAGTCTTTAGATAGAGAAGCTAAGAAGAAAAGTATGGATTGTGGAAAGACTAAAAGAAGAGACAGGAGATCTACAAGCTAGTTAAGATTCTTTAGTCTATAAAATACTACCCCCCTCCTCAACATCAGCAAGGGTAAGTGCAAAAAGTACATTTACCCCATTTTCCATAAGCACTTTTTGGGCTTCTTGCAGTGTTATGCCTGTGGTGATGATGTCATCTACAAGTATGACATCGATGTTTTGCTTTCCTGTGTACCTAAAGTTACGAGGGTTGGCTAGACGAAACTGTAGGTCTTTACCTGAATAGTTTACCCTGTTTTGTGCCATCAGTGCGCTGTGCAGAGGTTTTGAGTATTTTGTTTTCATGGCACGGGTGAGAAGTGCAACATGTGCATAGCCACTTTTAACATATTCATCGACACCAACGATGTAAACAAGCCTGTCATCTGCCTCAACAAATTCCTCTATAAAAGGTTTCATAGTCATTTTGGCCAGGGCTTTGTAGATACGATAACCTTCTGGCTTATGTTTGGTATGCAGTAGAAATTCGAGTGTGGTATATTTGTAAAAACTTATGACATCCAGTGTACCTATGGTACGGGTGCTTATCTCTGTGGGGAACAGCTGTTTCACACACACTTCACACAAGATGAATAAACTCAACTTAGAACAAGAATAACAACGCATCCCTATGCCTTTTTATCTCTTTTTTCTCATAGTATATCAAGATTTTTTTGATATACTTATTGGCATATTTTATAAGGGTATATCATCAAACATTTAACGAAAAACAGACTAATTTTACTTGTCTCAGCCTTTTTTATACTCTTCTATAACTATACATTCTTCCATAATACACTTAAAGTATACCCTCTCAATGAGACTAATATTTGGTTTTTGGCTTCCATTGTTGTGTTACTCTTTTCCCTAACAGCCTTTGTCCTAACCCTTTTTGCATCAAGATGGACGACAAAACCTATGCTCATTGTATTGGTTTTAGTCAGTTCTATGACAGCCTATTTTATGAATACCTATAATGTGGTCATCGATGACAGCATGATACGTAATACACTGCAAACAGACATGAAAGAGTCTATGGACTTGTTTTCCATCAAACAAGTGCTTTACGTCATATTTTTAGGCTTGCTTCCTGCCTATGTCATTTACAAAATGCCTATCAGGTATGCTTCATATAAAACAGAGTTCATCGCTAAATTAAAACAGCTACTTACCTTACTTACTTTTATTGGGCTGATTGTCTTTCTCTTTTTTAAACCCTATGCCTCTTTTGTAAGAGAGCACAAACCTCTACGTTTCACAGTAAACCCACTCTACTGGATCTATTCACTAGGGCACTACTCCTATGCCACATTTAATTCAGGAGAAATCGTCGTTAAGCCCATAGGT
This sequence comes from Campylobacterota bacterium, assembly GCA_013607775.1. Lineage (GTDB taxonomy): Bacteria > Campylobacterota > Campylobacteria > Campylobacterales > Sulfurovaceae > Sulfurovum. The sequence continues at coordinate 1,874 of VCAW01000215.1, forward strand.
AAAGATGCCAAAATCATCAAAAAAGAGAGAGACATGCCAAAGATAGTCATCTTGGTTGTAGGAGAAGCAACAAGAGCTGACCACCTCTCACTTAACTGGTACAAACGAGAGACCACACCACAACTCAAAAAAGAAGGCATCATCAACTTCCCCAATGTCTACTCCTGTGGTACCTCTACTGCAGCCTCAGTACCCTGTATGTTTTCTGTCTATGACAAAGCAGATTACAGCTACAAAAAAGGTATAAGTACAGAGAATGTGTTAGATGTGTTAAAACATACCAATGATGTTTCTATTTTATGGAGAGACAACAACTCTGACTCTAAAGGTGTTGCACTGAGAGTAGCGTATGAAAACTATAAAAACAGTACCAACAACACAAAGTGTACACCAGAGGGTGAATGTAGAGATGAAGGTATGCTCGTAGGTCTAGATAGCTACATCAAAGCACAAAAAGGGAAAGATATTCTCATAGTCCTCCATCAGATGGGTAACCATGGGCCTGCCTATTATAAACGTTATCCTAAAGCCTTTGAGAAGTATACACCCGTATGTGAGACAAACCAACTCGAAGAGTGCACAAGAGAAGAGATAAACAATGCCTACGACAATGCCATTCTCTATACCGATGATTTTCTAACAAAAACTATTGGGCTCTTAAAGAAATATGGCAACAGCTATAAAACAGCGATGATTTACCTCAGTGATCATGGTGAAAGTTTGGGTGAGAAAGGTATCTACCTACATGGTCTACCCTACTTTATGGCACCAGATGCACAAACACACATAGCTGCACTCATGTGGATGAATGTACCATTTAAAAATGACTTCAATCTCTCTACCATAGATACAGACAAAAAATGGACACAGGATTATCTCTTTCATTCACTCCTGAGACTTTTTAATGTACAAACAAAAGTGTATGATCCAAAATTGGATATGTTTAATAACGCTTCTAATTAAAGTGTGCTTTCTCTTAGTTTTTTTAACTTCTCCTGGTATCGTTCTTCATCACCATAGCCTAAAAAGGCATCGTAATATTCATGTTTGTAAGCTATTTTCTTGGCATGTTTGATGGGACAGAAATAGAATTCTGTTCTCCCTGCTATAGCCGCTGCATACGCCATCAGTCCATTGAAGTAAGCACAATACATACAGTTTAACTTCTCCATACTGTTAAGATAGCCAAGATACTGACGGTCAAAAACCACATATAATTTTCTCTCAGGAAAATTAAATTTAAACACACGAGAAACAACATTGGTATAGACAAAAAGCATCATATCTAAAAGCATCGCAGGGAAGACCATCATATAAACAACAGGAGAGCTCATAAGATTGAGTATCGGTGTTTCTGCAAACCATTCCCAAAGGCTCTTCATATTCTCTTTTTGTTTTAAGAACATCTCTTTTTCGAAACGGACATATCCATTTTTTATTTCATAAGATGCCTGTGCCTCTTGCTTCTCTATCTCTTCTCCAAGTTTGGCTTTCATCGCTTCGATATCGTCTATCATATTTCTGATTGTATCATTCATCTTATGTTCCTTTTGGCGTTCTGACTCTCTCTACCTAAGACATATCATACAATAAAAGTAGACCGATTAAACCTATGCTATACGTAAGTTACGCATAAAATTTCCCGCGATGATTATACTTCTCTCTTTGAACTGTGCTGCGATACTAGGTATATAAACTTCATCTAAAGTCTCAGAAAAAAGTGTAAGCCACTGCTCAAAAGTCTCTCGTTTAAGTTCACCTAGCTGTGTATGCGGCATAAAAGGGTTACCTCTATAGTCACTATCACCCAAAGCGATAGAAGCCCAAAAATTCACAAGTAAATCCAAGTGAGGTACCCAGTGTTCATTTGTCATATCATCCCCAAGTTTCGCTATGAAAAAGGGTCCTACTATCTCATCTTTGAGTATCTTCACGTAGAAGGTATTGACCATTGTACGTATGTTTTCTTTTGTTATTTCTTGTGCTTGCATATTGTCTCCGTTATTTTAATGAGGAGTTATAGCGTAAGGTATATAAAATTGCTTTGATATATGTCAAGAAGAGGGTTTTAAAGTATATCCCTCAAAACCATCGCATAGTGAAGTACCACAAGATTCAGTAAAAAAATCCCCATTGATGAGCCCTTTGACATGAGTCTTTGTAGGGGTGTTTTTACTTTATGCACAGTCATCATACTGACTGTCATATGGATAATCGTTAAGAACACAATGACTGCAACCACATAGAGTTTGGTACGTAAAGCATCTATGACTTCGTTGGTAACAGAGGAAAAGAGTATAGTGAGTAGCCCATTGTTATATATCATCGTTGTACCCGTAATGAGTAAGATGATGAGCGCACCCGTTTCATAATAACCATAGATAGGACCAATACGTGGATAGACAGCATCCTGGTCTGTTTTATCACGCAGGGTAATACCCAAGACGAACATCAAAAAACCACCACCAATCCAGGCAATCGCAGCAATAAGGTGAAAGTGTAAAGCCCAGTTCATTATTTGACCTCTCTGTTATGGTGACCCATGGTACAGTACATTTTCGCATTATCATCAGTAAGCAAGATGAGTTCTATCGGGTCAATATAGGTATAAAATGCTATATCTTCAGGAATGAGTGAGACTTTAATACCCAAATCTTTGAGTTTAAGGTAGGTCTTGTAGCCCAAGCCTTTCACATAAAGGGTATCGACATCATATTTTTGAAAGTTTTCAAAAAAGAGTGCAGACTTGTCTGTTTTAAAATGGTTCTCTTGTGCAACGATGCCAGTCTCGGGGTCGATGAACACAAACATAGGGGCTTTTCTAAAGCCCCTCGCGATGGTTTTCTCGTCAAGTTCTACAGGAATGAGTATCATAAGCTAGCTGTCAAACTTCAGTACAGCCATAAATGCCTCTTGTGGTACCTGAACTTTACCGATGGACTTCATACGTTTTTTACCTGCTTTTTGCTTCTCTAAAAGTTTACGCTTACGGGTGATGTCTCCACCGTAACACTTCGCAGTAACATTTTTACCCATAGACTTCACGTTAGAACGTGCGATAACTTCGTTACCGATACTCGCTTGTATCGCTACTTCAAAGAGTTGTCTTGGAATGAGCTCTTTAAGCTGTGCCACAAAAGCAAGTCCACGTGTACGTGCTTTGTCACGAGGTACGATGATAGAGAGTGAATCCACTACATCACCAGCCACACGGATGTCAAGCTTCACAAGGTCACCCTCTCTAAAGCCCACAGGCTCATAGTCAAAACTCGCATACCCTTTGGTAATAGACTTTAGCTTATCGTAAAAGTCTATCACTATCTCATTCATAGGAATGTCATACTCCAAAAGCACACGTGTCTCATTGAGGTAGTCCATTTTTATCTGCACACCACGACGGTCATTAAGTAACTTAATGAGGTTACCCAAGTACTCTTGTGGTGTCAAGATAGTCGCTTTTACATACGGCTCAAAAATTTTATCAATCTTTTGAGGCTCTGTAAGTTCAGAAGGGTTCTGAATGACTATCTCTTCTCCATTGGTCTGCTCCACTCGGTAAACAACCGTTGGTGCAGTAGCAATAAGCTCTAGGTTAAACTCACGCTCCAAACGCTCTTTGATGACTTCCATATGTAACATACCCAAGAAACCTGTTCTAAATCCAGATCCCAATGCCATAGAGCTCTCTGGCTCAAAAGAGAGAGATGAATCATTCAGTTTTAGCTTATTGAGTGCATCACGCAGGTCTTCAAAACGGTCTGTCTCTATCGGATAGATACCGGCAAATACAAAAGGCTTCGCTGGTTCAAAACCATCAATAGGCTCTGCAGTAGGATTTTTAGAGTCCGTAATTGTATCACCAACTTTAAGTGAGTCAACAGTTTTCAGCCCCATCACTACGATACCTATCTCCCCTGTACGAATCTCATCTGTTTTCACATGTGCGATAGGGTTTGGGTACATAAGGTTCAGTACTTGATGCTCATCTTTGGTTCCCATCACTTTTGCCATCTGACCTTTGGTGATTTTACCATCAAAAACACGTACAAGTGCAAGTGCTCCCAAATAGTTGTCAAACCATGAATCATAGATGAGTGCTTTCAGTGGTGCGCTGTCATCACCCACAGGTGCAGGAATACGCTCCACGATGCTGTCTACAAGCTCTGCTACACCTACCCCAGTTTTAGCTGAAACAAGGTTATGCTCTGTGGCGTCTATACCTATGGCTTCTTCAAGTTCAGTAAGTACTCTGTCTGGATCAGCAGCTGGAAGGTCAATCTTGTTGACCACAGGCAGTAACTCAAGGTCATTCTCTATGGCAATGTAAACATTGGCAATGGTCTGTGCCTCTACACCCTGTGCAGCATCTACGATGAGCAATGCGCCATCACTCGAAGCCAAAGAACGACTCACTTCATAAGAAAAATCTACGTGACCAGGGGTGTCAATGAGGTTAAGAATGTAGTGCTCACCATCTTTTGCATAGTCCAAACGTACAGACTGAGCCTTGATGGTAATTCCACGTTCTTTTTCAATGTCCATCGTATCCATCACCTGTGCAGACATCTGACGGTCTGTCACTGCCCCACACTCTTGTATGATACGGTCTGCCAAAGTAGACTTACCATGGTCAATGTGCGCGATGATAGAAAAGTTACGTATGTTCTTCTGTGGTACTTTATTTGCCAATTTTTTTCCTGTAGGGTGGGTTTTTATTGAAATGTATGCCTTTGGCACTACCCACCAATATATTAAAGTTTAAGGTGGGTTAGAAAACCCCCCCTACAAATTTTACGAGTTGCTTTCAAAGAGTGAGTTTACACTCTCGTTATTATTCACTCGTCTTATCACTTCACCAAGCATAGAAGCCGTAGAGAGCATTTTGATTTTACTTGATTTTTTTGTCATCGGAATAGTGTTCGCTACAACCAACTCATCTAAAGCACCATTTTCTATACGCTCATATGCAGGGCCAGAGAGTACAGGGTGTGTACAACATGCCATCACTGACGTTGCACCCAAATCTTTAAGTGCCTGTGCGCCATGTGTCATAGTCCCTGCTGTGTCTATCATGTCATCGATGAGAATTACATCTTTACCTTCAACATCACCGATGATATTCATCACTTCTGATTCATTGGCTTTTTCACGACGTTTATCAACGATAATCATATCTAGCCCAAGTTTTTTTGCAAAGTATCTAGCCCTAGCCACCCCACCAATATCTGGAGAAGCAATCACAGGATTTGCAAAGTTTTTAGACTTGATGTAATCCATAAACAAAATAGCACCATAAAGGTTATCGACAGGGATATCGAAAAATCCTTGGATTTGTGATGCGTGCAGATCAACCGTCACCATACGTGTAATACCTGCTGTCTCCATAAGGTTTGCCACAAGTTTTGCAGTGATAGGTACTCTAGGTGCTGCTTTTCTGTCTTGTCTTGCATAACCATAGTACGGCACCACAGCAGTGATAGACTTCGCAGAGGAACGCTTCAATGCATCGGTCATAATAAGCAGTTCCATCAAGTTTCCATTGGCTGGTGCAGAAGTAGGCTGGATGATAAAAACATCTTTACCACGTACAGACTCTGCTATCTTCACATTGATTTCACCATCTGAAAAACGGTTAATCTCTGCTTTTGAAAGAGGCATTTCCAAATATTTTGCTATCTCCTCAGAGAGTTCAGGGTTTGACGTTCCAGAAAAAATCATATATCCGCTCATGATATTGTGCCTTTGTGTAGTATTAAATGTTACCTTTAGTACGCGTATTTTACACAAATGTTGTTAAAAAGGGGATTTAAAGGCTATGCATATTACACTAATGGAGAAAAATAATTATAAAGGGCACCTCTAATACGGAAACAAATGATACGAAAATTCTTTAGAAAAAAAGCCTCTGGCAAAGGTAAATTAGACACCTTTTTAGAAAAATACAATCTCCCAAGAGCCTACTTTAACATCAACAGAAAGATGATTACAAGAGGTGTCTTCATCGGTCTATTTTGGGGTTTTATCCCTATGCCTATGCAGATGCTGGCAGTCGTTGCTACTACGCCATTTATACGATTTAACGTACCCATAGCCATCGCGATGGTCTGGCTGAGTAATCCTTTTACCATGCCCCCTATGTACTATATGGAGTACCTCACAGGTAACTTCATCTTAGGCAAAGAGGGTATAGACAATATAGAGCTTACACTTGACTGGTTTTCCAATAATATGGGTGATATCTTTGTACCTCTTTATGTAGGTACAGCTTTCTACTCCATTGTTGTCTCTGGACTTATTTACTTTTTACTCAACTGGCTCTGGATACGTTCAGTCAAAGAAGAAAAGTGTGAGAAAGAGAAGAGACACAGAAAATTAAAAAAACAGGATAAGCAGGATTAACACTGACTTAACACTTTTATGACATAATCCGCCCATATTGTCCCATCCCCCTTCCCTTTTGAGGGGCAATATACTTCAAAACCCCTCCCAATACACCAACCATTAACCAAAGTAGTTTATAGAGCCACTTGCAAATTCAAACCCAACAATCAACTAATTCTTAATTATGCCAAACTAAGAGATTAAAAAAATCTCTCAAAGGTACGATTATCGATAATTTATCTCAATTTCTAATAAATCTTCATTTTTTCTCCGTGTTTTATTGTTTAGCGTCTAAACCTACTTTCTTTTCTTACATTTTTGATACCTATTGTCAGGTAACAAGCTTTAGACTCTGATGAATGCAGATAG
>VCAW01000216.1 GCA_013607775.1 Campylobacterota bacterium
GAAGAACTTTCAGGGTTTGATGCTAGAATTGTGGTTCAGGGTATTCGTTAGAGATGCGAATTCGGGAAATAAAATACTGTACAGAAAAGAGAACAAAAAATTCCACTGAAAAAATAAGCACTAATGTAGAACTATGCTCAAAATCAAGCGTATACTTTTCAATGTCTCGCATAAAGTCTAATTTTTTATTTATTTTTTCTGCTTTCTCTTTGGCGGATACATCAAGCAAGTTAGTATCTATATTTTTTACGTGTATATTACTTAGGTTGTACTCCACATTTGTCTGCATATAATCACGCAGAATTTGAGGCTCGATTTCAAGAACTTTTTCAAGCTCTTCTTGTGTTGGCTTCTCTTTACCTACTATTTTTTGTACATCTTGTAGCACTAAGTCGTAAAGACCAATGTGTAGAATCTCATTGATCATTCTCTCTTTATTTAACAAAGTCCTCTCCCTAGGTAGACAACAAACCAATATTTATTAAGAAAATACATACGGGAAATCTCCCGTATCTAAAGTTTATTTTTTTGTGAAACCACTACAGAAGGTTGTGGATCTATTCCAAATGTAGCGGTATCATCATTTGCAGGAAGGAAAATCTCAATCAATCCTTTGAGTCCAACAGACATGATAATATTGAGTAAAAATATGACCCAACCTACCAACATCATAACAGCAGAAATAGCAGCCAAAATCATAAATGTCTGATATTCTCCATCCATGTAAAAGTGACGTCTTAGCATTCCTTCAAGTCCAGCCATACCCATAAACGCACCCATCCCTAAACTACCTATGAGGTGTAACCAGAAGTGCGTATTTGCCATCTTCATAGAGAAGAGCTTGGTATTATTTGTAAGTAGTGGCCAAAGTACATACACGACACTATAAAGTGTCATATAAAGACCTGTCAAGAGTGCAATATGTACATGTGCCCCAATAATCCACTGGGTGTTATGAAGAATTCTATTCATACCCATATCTGCTTGAATAATAGCCGCAGGCACTGCCAAACCAAATCCTAAAAGACCTGCAAGGAGATATTTTAACTCCATCGTCATTTTCAGTGGTCGTGCTTTCCATAGTGTCATTAGTGTGATGAAGAGTGCTAATCCTTGTGTAAGAAGCTCAAACATTGTTACCATCTCTCCAGAGATTAGTTTCATCATCTCAGGCTGACCTTGGTCAGCTAAAAGGTGGTGAGACCAAACCATCCACGAAACAAAAAGCTCTAACAGAAGTGCCGCACGTGCCACATTTTCCATGAACAACTTTTGCCCAGTAATAAGTGTGGCTAAAAGATACCATGAACCTGCCACATAAATAAGTACCAATCCATCTGCTACAAGATCAAGTCCCCACCAAAAGAAATTTTTGTATAAAAGAGCATCTACTGCATGAACATTCCAATTCGCACCACTAGCATCGGCCAATAAATACACAAGCACAAGAATACCTGCTCCTAAAATCACTATCGCATCTAAGAACGTATCGACTGTTCCTCGAAAGATAGCCACAACAGGAAGTGAAAGTGCTGGTTCTTTTGAATATGGTGGTTTTCCCGTAAGTTTGTTTTTAAGATTCAGCAATCCATCTATACCAAAACCAGAGATAAGAAGCTCTTTGCTTGTTTTGTTGGCATGTACACCAATTTTTGCAAAGATAGTCGCATAAATGTTATAGATAAACCCAAGTGTACCTATCATAATGAGTGCAACTCCTATGATAAAAACAATACCACCAATGACATTAAACTGTTCAGTATCTGCTGGAAGTGGCCAGTAAAGTGTATAAAGTGGTGCATAACTCCAAATAAATGCAGCTATCCATGCCAATGCAGAACCAACAGTAATCATAATCCATACAAAGTTAGCCAACCCTACACTGTAGAGTGGTTTTTTGGTCAAAAATGGTATCAAAAACATAAAAGCTGCAAAAACAAGCTGATAAGTAGAGCCAAATATACCGATAATTGGGTGAACTGTCATAATAGAGAAAAAATGCTCAGCATGTCCTTCAATAGGTGGTATAGATGGGTTAACCAAAGCTACCCTCATAAGTGTTCCCTCTAACGCTGCTAAACCATAAAATAGAAACGACATGACAACTGCTCTAAGTGTCACTTTCTGCAATGCAGTCAATGTTGATGCATCAAAGTTTGTTCCTTTCATTAAACTCATCTTATACCCCTTCCTTATCACAACCTGTGACAATCACTACTTTTTTAACAAACATATCATTGCCTGCAGGACCGGCATACTCAGTTGAACGTACATCGAACTCTCCGCACTCATTAAATGTCCACAGTAAATCGTTTTTAGAACCTGGGTTAACTTGCATTTGTGAAATCATACTACCATCTTGACGAAACAAACCAAATCCATAAACCAAATCTGAGCTATGTGCATCAAATAACACTTTTTCACCTTTGATAATAGCCATCTTCTCTGCCATATCAAACTTATGATTTGCCATCTTGATTTCAAACGTTTTATCAGGTGTGATATTGTGTCTCATAATGTCCTCCGATACCCATGGTATGGTATTATAAGTAAATATATGGTGCCCCACACCCATTGCTACCAAAAATCCAATATACAGATAAAACGGTATACGAACTATTGGCTTTGCTTTTTCTTTAAGTGTTAGATTATAAGCAAACCACGCAATAACAGATATAATCATCATCGCATAAACAGTATACGCCACATTGTGAAACTTTAACAGCTCAACAGAAGTTTCAAAAGTCATATTTTCTCCTTATAATAATTTTTATTTTAGATAATATATAGAGCCACTTGCAGACTACCAAAAACAACCCACAATTTAAGCTAAATTAAATTTCAAAAAAACCTCTAGACCTCGATAAATG
>VCAW01000217.1 GCA_013607775.1 Campylobacterota bacterium
AACCCTCTGAAAAACCCGCCCTAAACCACCTAAAACCAAAATTTAGCTAAAATAGATATATCAAGAGTAATAAATATCTATCAAGGAAAAGTTAATGCAACTAAGTTTCTTCGACCATGCAATGCAGTACCAAGGTGGTAAAAAGAGTATGAAATTTTTGGGAGAGATGAAAGATATTATTCCCTTTGAACATTTAGTATCTATACTTATTGAAGAAGGCATCTATAAACCAGAAGTAGGCAAGAAAGGTGGAAGACCACAAATACCAGCAAAGATACTACTGGGAGCACTGTTTCTACAAAACTGGTATAGTCTTAGTGACCCAATGACAGAAGAGTTGATACACGATAGAATCTCCTTTAGAAAGTTTCTTGATATTACAGAAGAAGATACCATTCCAGACGAAACAACCATCTGCAAGTTTAGACTGAAACTTATTGAGAAGAAACTACTCTCCCGTATCTTTGAAGAAGTCAAAGCTACGATGATAAAAAAGAACCTTATACTCAATGAAGGTACATTGGTAGATGCCACCCTGATTCATACAAGTGAACCCAAAAGAAAAAAAGATGCTCAAGGCAAAACTATTCCCAATGAGGCTTATGACAAAGAAGCTACCTATACTTCTAAAAGAGGACAAAAGCATCATGGGCATAAAATGCATATTGCAACAGATACAAATGGTGTCATCAAAAAAGTGATAGCCACCACAGCCAAGACCCACGACAGTACACAGTTTGATGCACTTACAGAAGATGAAGACAAAGCAATCTTTGCTGATAGCGGATATATGTCAAAAGAGAGAAAAGTAAAACTAAGAGAAAAAGGTATCTTTAACGGTATTGTAGAAAGAAGAGTAAAAGGGCAATCTAAACTAAGAACCAAACAATCAAGAAATAACAAACGCTTTGCAAAGCTCAGAGGTTTAGTAGAGCTACCCTTTGCATTCATAAAACATCATATGAACTTCAAGACCTGCAGGTATCTTGGTATAGAGAAAAATCAGGAACATTTCAATTTTATTGCAGCTTGTGCAAACCTACGAAGAGTACCCAAACTGATGGAAGCCTATGGATAAGTATGCAAAAAGACATAAAAAATGCCTAAATAGGCAATAAAAAGCCAAATATATCACTTTATTGGAGGATATTTCAGAGAAAAATAGCTAAATATGAGAATTTTATTTTTTTAGATGCTATAATATTTGAAGTCAAATGGATTCTTTGGGTTGTTCAGAGGGTTCAATAATAAAAAAGAGTATAAACAAGTGCTACTAAACCAACTTTCAAATGCCAAAGATGCATTAGTAGAAAGAGAGATTCAAACAGCAAAAATTACAGTAAAAATAGACAAAAACAACATACAGGTCG
>VCAW01000218.1 GCA_013607775.1 Campylobacterota bacterium
CAAACCCTTTTATACCTCTATAGATGTAGTCTGTTTGCATATCTTACTCCTTTACGGAGTGCTTTATGTTTTTGAACTTATGCATGTTTATAGAGCACTTTAGGGAGTAAAAGTGATACCCTTATGTATAACATACGACCCAGACATATTGATGGCATGATAAATGGTTGTGCCATACTTTTTGCTGTAATACTCCAATAACAGTTTTTGTAAACTTGATTCAATAGAAGGATGAAACCAGCCATTATTACTGAGGACTATCATATTTTTAGGATGATGCCCCTCTTTGTCTTTTTCATAGAGTTTTTCTGAAGTGGCTTCAAAACAGATGGCATTTCGGTAAGTGATACCGTCTATTTTGTAGTCTATCACTTTATCACTGGCTTTGTAGTCCACTGCACCATCATAAAATACTTCATTGACCCAGTCACTTAGAAAATCAGGTAGAGGATTGGCTTCTCCGAAGGGGACTAAAAGTACTTTATTTGCAATAGATACTTGTCCGTTTGTAAAAATATAGGTGGAGTTTCGTGGTGTTTTCCCATCCCAATAGAGCCCCCCTGTGATGATGGAGATATGTTTGGCTCTTTCTTGGAGTTTGGTAAGCAGCATTTGGTCTCTGTTGAGAAAAATGGGAAAGACGGATTCGGGGAGAATGACAAGTTTTTTCTTGTTTGTTATGGCTTCGTCTATCTGTTTAAAGAGTGCATCAAATTGCGCTTGATGTAGTGCTTTATTCCATTTGTCATGGACAGAAGTGTGGGTGGTAACAAGTGCAATATCTTTGGGTATTTGTGGTGTATGGGTAGGTAGGGGTGTGTAGGCAAAAAGTATACATAGCAGATAGTAGCGTTTTCTCTGCCATAGCGTTAAAACGATACCCACCAACACAATGCCAAACTGCCATTTTTCAATACCTACATAACTCTCAACAAACATCAGCTCAGGTTTAAACCAGTCAAAGGAAAATGGATGAATATAGCTTAACGCCAAAAGACCTACGGCTTTCAATACAAGAGAAAGCAATGTAGGTCGGGGTGCACTCACCCCGACAAAAGAATATGCTATTTTTTCACTCAGCCAAGAGATAAAAGCAAAAAGTATGCCATACGTTAGCATGATAATGAGTATCTCGATAGGTGCAGCCCAAACCATATCGTAGTGAATGAGGCTAAGTGCTATCCACCAAAACCAAAAAAGACCAAAAAATGCACCAGAGATAAACCATATTTTAGTCTCAGATTGAAGTAAAAGATAGAGTGAAGCGATACCCAATAAGGTGTTCATCCATGCAACAGAAAAATCAAAGTAATTAAGGTAAATGAAGGCAGAACCGAGCAGGGCAATAAAAAAGCCTCTTATTAACACAAAGGTGGTAAAATATTGTCTAATTTTATTCATGAAGGATTCCTATGGAACAACAGAGTAGCATAATTGGTTCATTTTTACCACTTATTATTTTATTTGCGATTTTCTATTTTTTGATTATCAGACCACAACAAAAAGCACAAAAGACACATAAAGAGATGCTTGAAAGCCTTGAAAAAGGTGACAAAATCATCACTACAGGTGGACTGATTGCTGTGATTGTAAAACCTGAAGAAGATTTTATCAAAATCAAACTAAATGATGACACTATTGTTAAACTTGACCGCGCCTATGTATCCAAAAAGGTAGAAGTCGGTAATGAAGCTTAATTTTAGAATAATACTTTTTGCTTTTGCACTCATATTTGGAGTGGTTTTTTCTATTCCCTCATTGACACAAAGTGAACAAGGTAAAAAAATAACTTTGGGGCTTGATCTCCAAGGTGGACTACATATGCTTTTGGGTATCAAAAGTGAAGTAGCCATAGAGTCACGTATTAAATCTATGGCAGCATCTGTAAAGTATATGTTCGATGATGAAGAGATTATTTTTGATGAACTTCGTATGGTAGATGGCAAGAAGATTGTTTTCGAATTGTTGGATAAAGATGATGTAGCCAAAGCCAAAAAACTTCTTAAAGATGGGATTGAAGGTACAGTGCTGAGTGAAAATGGTCTGAAATTTTCACTCAGCATGACTGATGCTGAAGTTGCACGTACAAAGTCTAGTGCTATCAACCAAGCTGTCGATACGATTAGAAACAGACTCAACGAGTTTGGTTTGGCTGAGCCAACAGTAGCAAAACAGGGTTCAGATAAAATCCTTGTTGAGGTACCAGGTATAAAAACCCAAGAAGATGAACAGCGTATTCGTGAACTCATCGCACGTGCTGCACACTTGCAGCTTATGGCTGTAGATGAAGACAGAAATGCACGTGTAAGTACCATGTCTGTACAAGAGGCGAAGAGTTATGGAGATGTCATCTTAGCTGATGTCAACACTCCTGAAAAATACCTGCTTCGCGCCATTCCTGTACTTGATGGTTCTATGCTTACCGATGCAAAAGTTGGATTTGATCAAAACAATCAACCTGTCATTAACTTTGCACTAAACGGGCAAGGTGCCAAAATATTTGGTGACTTTACGGGTAAGTATGTAGGAAAACGTATGGCAGTTGTACTTGATAATAATGTCTATTCAGCACCAGTGATTAATGAACGTATTGGTGGTGGACATGTACAGATAAGTGGTAGATTTAAACTTTCAGAAGCACATGACTTGGCGATTGCCTTACGTTCAGGTGCATTACTTGCACCTGTGTATGTAATGGAAAAACGTTCCGTAGGTCCTAGCCTTGGAGCGGACAACATTAAAGCCAGTATGGAAGCACTTATGCTTGGTTTTGTTTTGGTTGTATTCTTTATGATTTTCTATTACGGTATGGCAGGTGTGGTCGCAGATGTTGCGCTTATAGGAAACCTTTTCCTTATTTTGGCGATTATGTCTCTGTTTGGTGCTACATTGACACTCCCTGGTATGGCAGGTATCGTACTTACCGTTGGTATGGCGGTGGATGCGAACGTTATTATTAATGAGCGTATCCGTGAGTTGCTCCATGAGGGTAAATCGATTGCCAAATCTGTTGAAGATGGATATGACAAAGCCTTTACAGCTATTTTGGATGCCAACGTTACCACGTTGATTGCTGCTGTGGCACTTTGGGCGTATGGTACAGGACCACTCAAAGGGTTTGCGCTTACTATGGGTATTGGTATCTTGGCTTCTATGCTGACTGCGATTGTCGGAACACATGGAATTTACCAATGGTTACTTCCTAAAATAAACAAGAACAAACTAGGTTTCTGGTTTGGTATTAAAAAGGAGGGTAAAAAATAATGGAAATTTTTAAATATAAAAAACCTCTCAACCTAATGGCACAAAGCAAACGCTTTGGGATTGTTTCATTGACATTACTCATACTCTCTATAGGGCTTATTGTTACAAAAGGCTTTAACTATGGTCTTGACTTCGCCGGTGGAACATTGGTGCAAGTACATTACAAAGAGAAAGCACCTATCCAAAAAGTAAGAGATGCCATAAGTAAAGTAAAAGCCTATGAAAGTGCCTCTGTAACTTACTTCGGAAATGACAATGAAATCATCATCCGTACAAAGAAAAGTAGCAAATCTTTAGACAAAGATATGGGTGATGCAATGAGAGAGCTACTTGTAGGTACAGGTGACTTTGAAGTACGTCGTGTGGATATTGTTGGTGCAAAAGTTGGGTCTGAACTACGAGAAAAAGGACTTATGGCAATGTTCTTGTCCATACTAGGTATTCTTATCTATGTTTCATTTAGATTTGAGTGGCGTTTTGCTATTGCTTCAGTGATGGCTTTGATACATGATGTCACTATCGCTATGGGTGCAGTAGTACTTTTTAGTGTAGAAGTAAATCTAGATACTTTAGCAGCCTTGCTTACGATACTTGGATACTCGTTGAACGATACGATTATTGTATTTGACCGTATCCGTGAGGGGATTAATACTATTAAAAACCCTGATTTAGGAAAAATCATTGATGAGTCTGTTACGCAGACACTCTCTCGTACTACATTGACGTCACTCACGACATTCTTTGTGGTCTTGACACTTTTCCTTTTAGGAGGAGAGATTATCAAAGGCTTTAGTTTCACACTACTTGTTGGTGTGGTTGTAGGTACATACTCTTCTATCTTTGTGGCATCACCTATCTTGATGATGTTAGGTTTCTCTGTTTCTGACTATCGTCTTAAAGCTGCCGAAAAAGCAAAAAGAGAAAAAGAGAAAGAAAAAATGCGTGCAATGTACGAAAATGGTACAATATAAGCTTAAAGCATTTTTTCTTTTCTTGCCAAAGGCAAAGCTTTAGTGAGAGGAATTTGCAAGTAGCTTTGCTGCATGCAAAAGAGATAGCAATAAAAATAAATGCGTGCAATGTACGAAAATGGTACAATATAATTTTAACTAAGGAGTTCAAATGAATTGGGGAAAAGTTTTTTATATATTTTTTACATTGATGTCACTTACGACATCAGCGGCATTTTTGTATGAAAATTCAGTGGTAGCACTCTTTATAGCAGGGTCAGTGAATGTCATTTCGACACTCTTGAAAATTGGTGTGCGCAACATACTCTCTGCAGAACTTCTTGCAGGGTCATTGGTAGCAGACTTACACCTCGTACCTGCATTTTTTGCTTTACAGTTTTATGGCAATGATAGAATAGCTGTAGGGCTTGTAATCGGTGCAGTTGTAGCGAATGTCTATACGATAGTAGTTTCAATGATAGAGAGTTCGAAAGAAAAAGCGGATTTCTAACAATCCACATCAGTTACACAATGTTAATGGTAACTTTACGATATTATTTTTTAAGGGGAAAGTATGGTAAAGATGCCAACACTTCATGGAACAGACCCAGAACAAAAACGTCAAGATATTAAAGCTTATTTTCAAGCATGCTACAAACGCTATGAGTCACTTTTTACGCTTGTAAATGATGAGAAGGCGTATGTCCAAAAAGCAGACCCTCTTCGTCATCCTATACTCTTCTACTATGGGCATACCGCCACTTTTTTTATCAATAAATTTAAACTTGCCAAACTTATCGATGAACGCGTCAATCCTAAATTTGAATCTATCTTTGCTGTGGGTGTTGATGAGATGTCTTGGGATGATCTGAATGAAAAACATTATGATTGGCCAACTGTAGAAGAGACACAGGAGTATAGAGATAAAGTGTATGATGTAGTCAACAGACTTATAGATACTTTGCCTATTACCCTTCCTATTACAGACACATCACCTTGGTGGGTGGTACTTATGGGTATAGAACATGAAAATATTCACTTTGAAACCTCTTCGGTACTCATACGACAACTTCCATTAGAGTATATACAGGAACAGGCTGCATGGAAAGAGTGTAAGATCTACGGAGCAGCACCTAAAAATCAGATGCTTGATGTCAGTGGAGGTAAAGTCCATTTAGGTAAAACAAAAGAATCAAAACTCTTTGGTTGGGACAATGAATATGGTACATACGACGTAGATATACCAGACTTCAAAGTGTCTAAATATTTAACTTCCAATGCTGAATTTCTCGCTTTTGTAGAGGATGGTGGATACGAGAATGATCATTTTTGGTGTAGTGAAGGTAAGGCTTGGAAAGCATATACCCAAGCGAAATTTCCACTATTTTGGTGTGAAAAGAAAGGTGAATATAAGTTGCGTACACTCTCCCGAGAGATAGTATTACCACTCTCTTGGCCTGTTGAAGTCAATCATTTGGAAGCTGCAGCTTTTTGTAAATGGAAAAGTACCAAACTTGGCTTTGAAGTGACCTTGCCTACAGAGGCAGAATATATGCGTCTACGTGAAGTTAGCGGTGTGGAACCTTATGTCATATCACAAGATACAAGAAAAATTACTGCAAACATCAATCTTGAGGAGTATGCCTCTTCTGTGCCTATAGACAGACATGCTCATGGTGATTTCTATGATGTTATAGGTAATGTATGGCAGTGGTCCAATACACCAATGTATCCTTTTGAGGGCTTTAAGGTACATCCCATTTATGATGACTTTACTGTACCTACTTTTGATGGGAAGCATAACCTCATTAATGGGGGTTCATGGATAAGTTGTGGTAACTTAGCTACTGAGAGAAGCCGGTACGGATTTAGACGACATTTTTATCAGCATGCAGGATTTAGATATATTCAGAGTGAGTATGAAGAGAAGGTAACGACGGATTACTACACTACAGACAGTATTATTTCGCAATATTGTCATTTTGGTTGGGGTGAAAATAGACTAGGTGTTGAAAATTACCCTGCAAAATGTGCAAGCATTGCACTAGATGTAATGCAATATAAAAGTAAGAAAAAAGCACTTGATATTGGTTGTGCTATTGGTCGAAGTAGTTTTGAATTGGCACGTGGTTTTGATGAAGTGATTGGTGTGGATTTCTCTGCACGTTTCATACAAGAAGCAGAGACACTCAAAGAAGATGGAGTCTTACGTTATGCTGTACCGACAGAAGGTGAACTCTCAGACTTTCATGAAGTGAGTCTTTCTCAGTTTGGGTTGGAAGATACAAAGGAAAAAGTCTCATTTTGGCAGGCAGATGCCTGTAACCTAAAACCTATCTATGAAGGGTTTGATCTTATATTTGGTGGAAATCTTATAGACCGTCTGTATGATCCTCAGAAGTTTTTAGATTCCTTAGCATCGAGACTGAATGAGGAGGGCGTACTTATACTTACTTCTCCTTACACCTGGCAAGAGGAATCTACACCTAAAGAGAAGTGGATAGGTGGCTATAGACGTGATGGTGAAAATGTCACAACACTTCAAGGACTAGAAGAGATACTTGGGCGTGACTTTACACTTCTCGAGACAAGAGATGTGCCTTTTGTCATTCAAGAGACCGCACGTAAGCATCAACATACGATTGCCCAAATGACAATATGGCAAAAAGTCTCACATGAATAAAGCAGATATGTTTCAAAGTATCAATCGTAAAGGTACATATACAACAAAGTATGATGATGCCAAAAAGAAGTTTGGTGCGGATGATTTACTCCCTTTATGGGTGGCAGATATGGATTTGGCATCTCCAAAATGTGTACAAGATGCCATGCAAAAAAGAGCAAGCCATCCTCTTTATGGCTATACAGTCTACCCTTCACGCTATTATGATGCTATACAAAATTGGATGCAAAAGCGTTTTGGCTGGAGCATAGAAAAAGAGTGGATAGTGCCTTGTTATGGAGTGGTTCCTTCTTTGAATTTTGCCATTCATGCATATACGAAAGAGGGTGATGCGATTATTGTTCAGACACCACTCTATCCTCCTTTTGTCTCTTCTGTAAAACATAAAAAGAGAAAAGTTTTGGACAATACCCTGGTCTATGAGAATGGTACCTACCATATAGACTTTGAGGACTTTGAAGCCAAAGCCAAAGAGGCAACACTTTTCCTACTTTGCTCTCCACACAACCCAACATCTCGTGCATGGAATAAAGAAGAGTTAGAAAGACTGATAGAGATTTGTTTACAAGAAAATGTACTTATCGTTGCTGATGAGATACATGCAGATGTTGTTTATGAAAAATTACATCATAGTATCGGTAGTTTTGAAAAAATGATGCATAAATGTGTTGTACTCAATGCACCTTCAAAAACATTTAATATCGCAGGGCTTAATACCTCGTATGCCATTATCCCCGATACAAGACTGAGACACAAGTACATTCTTGAACAAGACAAATCAGGCATCACCAATGAAAATCCATTTGGTATAGAAGCCCTAATGTCTGCCTACGAAGAAGGTGATGTATGGTTGGATGCCTTGAAAGTACATCTTCAAGAGAATATCAGGTATGTTAAAACATTTTTAGAAACACATGGTTTGCCTATAAAAGTAGTACCTACAGAAGCAACGTTTCTTATGTGGATAGACTGTCGAGATATGGGGTTAAATCATGAAGAGTTAACACATTTCTTTTACCATAAAGCCAAATTAGGGTTAAATGACGGCATGAGTTTTGGTGATGCAGGAGAAGGGTTTATGCGTTTAAATATAGGAACAGGTAAAGAAGTCTTGGTTCTTGCTATGCAACAACTACTACATGCCTTTAAAGCAAACACATGAGAATACTTTTTCTCTACCTAATCGCTTCTCTTTGGCTCTTTGCTTTACCTGCTAGTATCAATCAGATTATCACCAAATCGGGTATCTCTAAAAGAGATATCAGTATCTACATTAAAGAAACAGGGGCTGGAGGTAAAGTCGTTGCTTCACTCAATGCCAACAAAACACGTACACCCGCTTCAATCATTAAAGTCTTAAGTACCTATGCAGCTGTACTTAAACTAGGATTTAACTACCGTTGGCAGACTAAGTTTTATACTACTGGTACTTTAAGTCAGGGTATCTTACGCGGGGATTTACTTATCAAAGGTTTTGGAGACCCTACATTAAATGGGGAAGACCTTGAGAAAATCATCTCTTATATAAAAGCAGAAGGTATTCGAAAAATTAAGGGTGATATTGTCATAGATAGAAGCTATTTTAAAGTAGGAAACAGAGACAGTTCAGGATTTGATGAGCACCCTTACAGTGCTTACAATGCGATGCCTGATGCTATGATGTTTAATGAACGTGTTATTACTGTATGTGTTGAACCGAAAAAAAATAGCGTCTATAAAAAACATGCTGATGGTAGCTACAAAGTCATCAACAGACTTCAACGTGTCAACAAACCCTGTCGAGGACGTTACTCTTGGCCGGGGGTAAAGGTAGACAAGAGTGATGTCATGCCTAAGGTGATACTCAAAGGTAAAATCTCAAAACGCTGTGGAAAAAGAAATGTATGCAAAGTACTTACCAAGCCATACAAATCATTTTACTATGCACTAAAAGATGGTTTGAAACAAGAAGGTATATCTGTTGCAGGTAGATTAAAATTAAGAAAGATACCTGCAGATGCTACAGAGCTTTTTACCTATTATTCTGATTCACTAGAAAAAATTATCTCTAAAACGGCAAAAAAATCAAATAATCTTTACGCGAGACATCTGCTCTTACTTTTAGGTGCAAAAGTCTATGGTGCACCTGCAACCTTACAAAAGGGTAGAGATGCTATCATCAAGGTACTCTCATCCAAAGGCGCTTTGGGTACGGGTGTATTGAGACTAGATAATGGATCTGGTTTATCCCGTGTTGCAAAGTTAAATGCCAAATTACTTTCTACGATGTTAGACCATGCTTATGATCGTTATGGACAACGTTGGATGAATACCCTCTCCATAGCAGGAGTAGACGGTACCATCAAACGACGCTTTAGAGGGACAGTAGTACGTAACAGAGCATGGATGAAAACAGGAACGCTTCGACGGGTAAAAAACATAGCAGGATACGTGAAAAACAGAGCAGGTAAACGATACACAGTTGTCATTTTAGTCAACAGTACAAAAGCAAAATACCGTGGGGCAAAACTTCAAAATGAGATTATAAAGTGGTTGGTACAAGGTGCCGCTAAACCTTCACCTAAATCAAAAACAAAACTTATTGTTGCTTCAAAGACTAAAAAAATACATAAGTCAGTCAAACATAAAACGGTAAAGCAAAAAAGGGTAAAACAAAAAATCCATACTAAAGTAGCTAAGAGAAAATACTACTATGTGCAAGTAGGTTCTTTTAAGTTAAAGCCCAGTAAGACATACACAAAAAAGATAAGCAGATTGGGTTTACCCTATACTGTGAAGAAGAGTGGGATATATAAGGTGTTGATAGGACCCTATAAAAAAGAAAGTACTGCAAGAAAAGTGTTGAGAAAAGTAAAAGAAAAGTTAAATAGAAGTGCTTTTATAACAAAACGATAAGAGAGATAATCATGACAATGCATGAATTGGAAACGATACAGTTAGCAGAAAATAAAAGAATGTGTAATGTCTTATCAGATGCAGGAGATAAAAGTAATACAGTACGCATGATAATACATAAATTACTTAACTTTCGCACCTAAATAATACATAAAATTCACCTCAAAACCTCTTAGTGGCAAGTGACCAGGCAAGTGCACACGCTGATTGCTTTATAGCCCTTGATATCACAAAATATTCATGAAACAAACACCCATAAAAAGCCCTATACACCGTACTTTTAGCTATAATACACCTTCCAAATAGAGGATAAAAAGTGTCCA
>VCAW01000219.1 GCA_013607775.1 Campylobacterota bacterium
TGGACACTTTTTATCCTCTATTTGGAAGGTGTATTATAGCTAAAAGTACGGTGTATAGGGCTTTTTATGGGTGTTTGTTTCATGAATATTTTGTGATATCAAGGGCTATAAAGCAATCAGCGTGTGCACTTGCCTGGTCACTTGCCACTAAGAGGTTTTGAGGTGAATTTTATGTATTATTTAGGTGCGAAAGTTAAGATTAATAGCTACTCCAGCCGAAGACCCTGGTGTATAAATGGTTTTAGGTACAGCTTGAAGTTTGGCTGCACGCTCAACATTTTGTCCCCAACTCTCTATACCCTCTTTCCACATACTTGCAATTTTTTCTGCATAACTTGAGACATCTTTCTATTTGGCTTTAGCTTCATCTTCTACCCATGGTTCAAATGCTTTACCCGAGAATGTACTGTCTACAAGACAGAGATTCCCCATATCTCCCTTAGGGTCTATCACAATAGAAGGGATATTATCTAATGCAGCCTCTTCTATAATCCCCACACCCAACCCTGTTTTACCAGAGCCGGTCATACCTATAATCGTAGCATGGGTAGTGAAATTTTTGTTTTTAAGCAGTGTAAGAGCATCCGTAGCTTCCATACTGTTTTTATCTACATCTTTTCCCAGATAAAAAAGTCCTAATTTCTCATATATCTCTTGCATTATGTATCCTTTAAAGAGTATTCTACTTTGGTGGTATTTCCCCTGCTTTAAGTGTAGGAGGTTGTCCCCCTTTTCCACTTGTTGGTTTACCTGGTGTTTGAACTCTGCCTTTTGTTGGCTTCTTTTTTGGTTTTTTCTTTTTCACTTTCTTTTTCGGTACAGGCTTTGTAATACCCTGAATCATAAAGGTAATAGCCTCTTTGCCTACCTGCTTTAAAAAAACAAGTACTTTGTCTTTTTTATGATACACATCGAACAACTCTACATGTTTCATGACAGGATTCACTTCTACTTTTTCTTCCAGTTTTGTAGGAAGGTGATAATTATTGCCTTCAACACGGACAAGGGTATTGTCTTTTTTCAATACTAGCCAACATACTTTTGCAAGAGGAAGGGCATAAAGTGAATTTTTTGTCTCTTCCATACAAAGTTGACTAAATTCATCTTTTTTAATAGTAATATTACCATCAGAACTGATGATGTCTAGGTAAAGTACTTTTGTGGCTTTCGTAATTTTCTTGGCTTTTTCAAGGTAGCCCAATAGCTGACTATTAGAATCTTTCATCATAGTAACCGTCGAGAATAGTGCCACAATGACAATACCAAGAAGCCCTATAGAGATAAGGACTTCTAGAAGTGTAAACGCTTTTGTATATTTCGTTTTTATGACGTTCATTAGCCGTCCATTATTCCTACACGTACAGCTTCTTCGTACGATGTACTACCAGCAATGAGCATGGCTCTAAGTTTATCTGCAATGGTTGTCATGCCATGTTGTTTCATCGTTTCTCTGACCTGGTGGTCATTAAAACCATCTTTCATCATCTCTTTGACTTTGTCATTAATGACAAAAAGTTCACCAATTGCTTGTCTTCCTTTGTATCCTGTAAAATCACACTCTTTACAACCTACTGCTTTAAAATATACTTTATCAGAAGGAAGAGAAACTTCATTCATAACAACAGGAGCAAGATTTGTCTCAGTTTTACAATGTATACAAAGTTTTCTTGCCAACCTTTGTGCCAGTACCCCTAACAACGTAGAAGAAATAAGGAAATTTTCAATCCCCATATCCATCAAACGACTTAAAGAAGAGGTTGCATCATTTGTATGCAATGTAGATAAAAGCAAGTGTCCTGTCAAAGCAGAACGCAGAGCAATATCAGCTGTTTCAGAGTCACGTATCTCCCCAACCATAATAATATCAGGATCTTGTCTTAGAATAGAGCGAAGTCCCGCAGCAAAAGTAAGTCCTACTTTTGTATTGACCTGAATTTGCGAAATATTATCAGCATTGTACTCAACAGGATCTTCTACTGTAATAATATTTTTATCTGGTGTTGCGATATGCTGCATACATGCATGTAAGGTGGTTGATTTACCTGAACCGGTTGGTCCTGTGACCAGTATCATCCCATGTGCATGGTTTAGCAGTTTATAGAGCTCTTTGGTAATATCTTCAGTAAACCCTAATGATTCCAAAGTAGGGATATGCTCACTTTGAGAGAGAATACGCATAACGACCCTCTCGCCATGATACGTAGGTAAAATCGATACTCTTACATCGATACTCTTACCAGAGATTATAAGCTGTGTACGTCCATCTTGCGGTACTCTTTTTTCTGAAATATCAAGGTTTGAGATAACCTTAATACGGTTGATTACTAAAGTGGTGATGCTTTTATCTAAATCTAAATGTTTCTTCAGTGCACCGTCCATACGTAGACGAACTTCACCTTTACGTTCTGCACTTTCAATGTGAATATCACTAGCTCCTTTTTGCAAAGCTTGGAAAAAGAGAGAATTCACTAACTTAATAATAGGTGCAGAATCTTCTGATGAGAGTAAATCTTGGGAATTACGGATAAATTCAAGCAAATCCCCCTCTACTTCAATCAGTTCATCTGAAGCAGTTGCCATATCTTCAAAGTCTGAACCTGTTTGTATCTCTAAAAATTTATTTTTAAGACGTTCAAAA
This sequence comes from Campylobacterota bacterium, assembly GCA_013607775.1. Taxonomy (GTDB): domain Bacteria; phylum Campylobacterota; class Campylobacteria; order Campylobacterales; family Sulfurovaceae; genus Sulfurovum. The sequence continues at coordinate 2,639 of VCAW01000219.1, forward strand.
CTTTCTGTATCTACAAGGTTGATAGGGTAAGCTAAAGAGAGTTTTGAGAAATAGTTTAGTGCGTCGCTTAAGCTCTCTTCTGTAACGATAGCGGTATTAATGCCATTGACCTCTGCAAAAAGCAAGTCATGCTTGATGGCTAATTTATGATTGATTTCCTCTTCCCAAAGTGGTTCAAGGTTTACATCTTGAAGGCGAGGGAAATGCATTATTTCTCTCCAAAATCTGGATTGTAATATCCTCTAGTACCTTTCAGTCGAGACGAGGCATGTGAAGGCTCTGCAGACTCACTGCTTGAACTAGAGAAGAGTGAAGATAAGAAACCTTCTTCTTTAGGTTCTTCCGCTTTTACTGTTTGCTCAACAGGTACTACTTTCTTTTTAGTTGTTTGTGTTGTAGTTGTAGTTTTCTTAGGCTCAGACTTTTTTGTAACTACGGGCGCATGATATGCATCATCATAGATAGGGCCTCTTGAACCCATAGCGACAGCACGTGTAGGTGCAGGTGGAGTATAGACTTCAGGTACTTGACGGATTCTCCCACTGGCATTTCCTTTTGATTCAAATGGACGCTTATCTGCTTTTGCCAAGTATTCTTTTATATAATTATTGTATCTATCTTGCACTTCATCCAGTTCGGCGAGCATCGTTTTTAATTTTTGTAGGTCAGAACTTTTTCTTACAATGTATGGCGTAAGATAAATAACCACATTTTGCTGTCTTGTGATATCTGAGTTATGCGTAAAAAGTAATTCACCAAGGAATGGAATTTCGCCAAAGAAAGGTACTTTGGATTGCCCTGTTCCTCCCACTTTTTTAATAAGCCCACCAAGAATAATCGTTTCACCGTTATTCACAATAGCATTGGTTTTCACTTGTCTTTTCGTTGTTGTCGGACGGTCAGCAACTTGTTCGGTTGAAGGGTCTATATCTTCCAGTGTTGTCTCAATCTCAAGTGTCACCTGATTGTTACTTGAAAGTCTTGGCTGTACTTTGAGTGTCAACCCAATATCTTCTCTTGAATAGTTATTAATCACGTTTGACGACCCAAGGGTTGACTGTTGCCCCTGTGTTAAGATGGAACGTACTTGCCCTACATAGATTTCAGCCTCTTTGTTATTCGTACAAAGTACAGATGGCTCACTTAAAAGTTGTGCAGCCCCATTACTTTCAAGTAAATCTAACTGTGCACCTAAAGCAAATACTTTATCAACTGCATCAAATTTAAATGCAGGATCACTAGTCGTTATTGCATTTCCATTCTGATCATATGTTGTATTTGATGTATTTTGATTTAAAAACCCTAAAAGGTCTGATGACATTTGCAATGCAGAAGCACCTAAGTTCCCGGCAACAGAATAAAGTCCTTTTGAGGTAATTGCACCTGCTTCAAGACCATACTTGAGTCCTATCTTTTCTGCCATATTTGTATCAACTTCTATAATTTTAGCTTTTACATACACTTGTACTTTAGGAATATCTATTTTTTTTACCGTCTCACGGATATTTTTAATCTGCTCTCCAGTGGCGAGAAAAATCAGTGCATTTCTTTCCACATCTGAAACTACCATTGCTTTACTTGGTGGAGATCCACCTTTTTTAGAGGTTTTAATCGCTACGGAATTCATCTGAGAGAGAAGTTTTGAAAGTATTTTCTCCATCTCCTCCACATTGGAATTTTTAAGACGAAGCACGTACATCTTTTGAGACTGGTCTTCGCCTTCCAAATCTAGCTGTCTCACATACTTAATCATACGGTTAATATTATTTTGCTTCCCTACCAATATAATAGAGTTTGTCGCATCATCTTTAAAAATATCTACTTTTTCACTTTCTATGGTTTGAGGAAAAAGTTTTTTTGCCATGCTCTGAGCATTGGAAAAAACATCTTTAACTGTCGAGTTTTTTAAAGTCAGGATAACCGACTTCTTCTCCCCACGTTCTTCAACTACATGAATAATCTTGGCAATAGATTTTAGTGTACGAGGTTTAGCTGTAATGGCTAAAACATTGTTCTCTTTAAACGAAATCACTTTGGCATTTTTATGAAGCAATGGTTTTATTTTTGCACGAATGACAGCGGCATTTGAGTTATGTAAAGGGAACATCACCGTTGCCATAGTATCGCCATCTATTTTACTTTTAACATCTAGCCCTTCTCCGGCAGCATTGGCAGTTTTTACTACCTTATAGTACTCACCCATGTCAACAAAGGTAAATCCTTTACTTCCTAAAATAGAGTTTGCCAAAGGAAGTAATGCACTTTTTTTAATAGGTTCTTGAGAAACAAAGTTAATTTTACCTTTGAGATCACCCTCAATCAAAATATTTTTATGTGTAATTTTTGAAACCATCTCTACAAAATCTCTTACATTAAGATTTCTAAAGTTCACGTCAACTCTCTCTTCGTCTGCATGTACACTTACAGAAAATATCAACAACGCACCTAATACTATTTTAGTTAATTTCATAATCTAACTCCATTTCTTCTTTTCCTCTTTGAATGACCAAACTAAGGTCATCCACATTCTTAATATTTTTATAGACATTAAAAGCAGCATTATAACTCTTTATCTCTTGTCCGTTAATCGACTTAATGACATCATTTCTTCGTATACCCAATTTGGCAAAAGGAGAGTCCCTTCGCACAAAGTTGATTTTAAATCCTTGAAGATCTTTACCATTCTTAATCTCAGAAATACCGATATTTTTATAGATATCATCCATATTTTCAGCATAATAATCAAGTAATGATCGGTCAATAATTTTGACTGACCCCTCATTGGTCACTTCGCCTAAAGGTTTTTTCTCTGTATTTTTACGTTTTACTGCACTAGGTACAGATTTGATGATGCCTACGCTTCCAGAAGTCTTACTTTTTTTATCTAATAACACTTTATAGTTTTTGTCATTTTTGCTAAACATTGCATAGTCACTCCCTGCACCTTCAAGTGTGAAACCATTTATCACGTCTCCCGAGGAGAGTACCTTTGACTTATGTTTATATTCTATTGTGACCACAGAGATATCTGAAGCGTTATAGATAGCCAAAAGGGTAATCTCTTTAATACTTCCGGCTATTTTTCTAACCACAGGCGCAACTTTTTGGGGAGCCGGTGCTTCATTTGGTGTAAGCTTTACCCTGTAATAGAGCGCTTTACTACTATGGTCTTTTTCCTGGTCTATATCAACAGCAGAAAGCAATGTAATCTGCACTACAAACCACAGTAGTTTCACAAGTAATAAAAAGACCAACCCTGAGATAAGCCATTTGAGCATTTCGGGTTTAAAAAGATTTTTCATAGAACCATCCTTTTTCACCTTTTTTCAAGAAAGGTTTTATCATCTCTATCTCTTTTGCTTTTAGAAAGTCTACATGTACCTGCTTATCTGCTAAACCTATCGTACCTTCAGCATAACCAAAAGAGCCATTTGCATCAAGAGAAACTGTCAATGGAGCAAATACCTGATAGGTAAAACGTGCCTCTTCTGTTCTTGCCGGCACTTTTGAATGTAACACCTCGTCTACAACAAGATTATCTATACGCAAGGTGTTATACACAAGCAGTGTGAAAAAGTCTACCTCGTCTATATGTATCAAAGCAATTCCTTTGACATAAACAGTTACATCCTTGATAGTTAGGGAGAAAAGTCCCTCTTCTATACTCTTTTCATTTAGAGTAATGTCTTGTGCTGCCAACGTTTTTTCAACGGTATAATACATCTCTTCTTTAGGCATAAACAATAAGAGAGTAAACCACACGGCAAACAGTATGCCTATACTTTTTTTTACCATTTGCATTTGAACTCCACCTGATACACTGAACCTGTATTTTGCACTTCCAATTTCTGTATCTCGACAGGAAGATTCATCATTTTAATAATGAGCCTGTTAAATTCCTGTGCGTTCAGACCTTGAAAAGAAGCTGTCAACTTTTTACCTTGTCTATGCCATTTTACTTTTGAAGGAGAAACAAGCGTCTTAAGTTTTTCTACTTTTTTCGTTATCTTTTTGTCTCCCCAAATTTTCTTCAGTGCAATCACATCTTTTAGCTCTTGTAAAGAAGTTGCCCCATCAGAAGACGCATTATTTTGGTTCGATACCTGAATCTGCTTATAACTAAAGGCGATAATCAGAAGTAAAAAAGCTAGCCCTACGATAAGTTCATTTTTATATGCTTTTAACTGCATCATAATGTACCTTCTATCTTTAAGTCATTGCTATTTGCTATTTTGCTGGTATTAAACTTCTCTTTTTTTGCCAACTCTTTTAACTTACTTGTTACACTGGCATCTTTACATGCAAACTCTGCCTTAAACTTATTGTCATTTATAGACAAGCTACTCAGCTTAGAACCTTTAAAAATCATATGTGAGAGAGATTTAATGACATCGCGTTTTTTGCGTTCTTTGGTATCAATGGCTTTGTACTTACTGGCAATACTCTTTCTCGTATAAGAACTTTGTAAAGAAGGGTAGTTTTCTAGCAATGTTTGCATCTGCGCCTCCTGTGCCTCACCATCCCCGCCATAACGAGAACCTTCAACGAAGTAAATCACAGCAAATAGTGCACAGATAGCTGCAAGCGTATAGGCTTCATTTGTCGAGATAAAAGACTTTCCTCTACCCTCAAAAGCAACACCTTTCTTCGGGGTGAAATCTCGTGTAATTTGCATAGATTGTTCATCTGCATTAAGAGCAATTTGTGGAATGATAGTCATCGTGCCACCCAAATTTACCAATGCTTCTTTGTCTCCGAGTAGTACCGGTCGACTAAAATGTTCAACAGCCTGTTGGGCAAAATATATTTTGGATACTTGCTCAGGTAAAATACCTTTTTTCTCGAGTATCGCTTTTATCTCTTCTGGATTATATGCGATGAACAGCCAGGCTTCATCTTCTTTTTCCACAAAGTATTTATATGCCTCTGGTTCTTCAAGTAAGCCTTCAAACAATGAAGGTGCGATACGCTTCGCCTGATAACTGTACTTTACAGGAATTTCTTCTCTCTTCATCGTATACAGCTGTGGTGTCAACATAATATTGACACCCTCTGCATACGATTGAGAAACCTGTTTCATATCTGCATGAATCAGTACTAGCTCTTTAGTGTTTTCCATGAAATTCAAAATATTTTGCCTCTCCCCTTATGTAATCAAATGTAAACCGATATCCTGCACCATAGCCTACACTGCATTGTGACTCTTCGAGAAAAGTTCCTCCTGCTAAAAGGTTCTTTTTCTCATTATAGTTTCCTCCATTTGCATTGACAAAAACAGGCAGTGAAGACTTCTCAAGCGAAGAGAGCCATTCACGTACTGTTTTTACATCAATATCAAACAGATATGATATCAGTTCAGCAGAGCTATACTCAGCATCTATCTTATCTGCATGATTGGAAAAACTAAAATATTTTCTCCATGGAACACGACTTACTTTAAGATCATCGACTTCCATCTCATAACGTTTTATGATTTCAGAGAATTGTTGGTAAGATATAATACCGTGTTTTTGTATAAGTCTACTTTGCGATTCTTGTACATATTTTTTACCTAAACCTATCTCTTCAAGAATCATCTCAAGCAACCTGTCTGCATCTTCCAAATCGTATTCTTGTGCAAGCATTTCAAAGAGTATTTGGGCTTCTTGAAAATGCTGTTGCTTGCCCTTAACATGTTCCATCGCCAACCAATTCACATTGATTCCTGCTGCAAGGGGACGGCAGCGTAAAGTTAAGTTAAATCTTCCGTCAGGGGTACGTAAAGAGACAGGAAAGCGGTAAAGTCTCTTAAATATACTTTTTGTATCTTTAAAATTCTTCAGCTGAGAAAGAATATCGGCATAATAAATATCTGCTTGAATGAGTGCTTTAGTGGTCTCAGCATCTTCTTTTACCTTCGTAAAATAACTCAACAATACAATGGTCAAGGCAATCGCCACGGAGAGTACAGAAAGGGTAATAATGAGGGCAAAACCTTCTCTGCCTCTTTCTACAGTAGTGATATGTTCCATTTTATCCATCTAAAAGCTCTATTCAAGTAAAATTAATCCAAATATTATACCTAAGGAATATAAATGCATCGTCATACAAAACTCAGAAGAGGTTTTTCATTGATTGAATTACTCATCGTTATTGTAATACTTGGAGGGCTTGTAGCTGTCGTTGCTCCGGGACTTATGGACTCTGCAGACCAGGCAAAACGTGATACTGTATGTCTTAAAATGAATGATTTACAAAAACGCCTTGATATGTTTAAACTTGACAATGGAGTGTACCCAGAAACCGAAGAGGGTTTTGAAGCACTTCTTTCTAATCCTGATGCCGATAAATATCCAAACTACCGTGCCAAGCCATACCTTAAAAAACTTCCTAAAGACTCATGGAAAACACCATTTGTCTACATCAAACAAGGTGATGGTTTTGAACTTATCTCCTTTGCTGCGGATAGAAAAGAAGGCGGAGAGGAAAACGCAAAAGATATTCTCTTTAGTGTCTGTAACAAATAAATAGGCCCATGTATCCAACCCTAAACAATAAGACGCACAAGGGCTTCACGCTTATTGAGCTCCTTATTGTTATTCTTATCGTCTCTATGGTCTATTTTCTTGGTTTTTCTGGGGTTGAACTAGATAAGGAAAAGCCCAAAGCACTCACCCCTCTTAACCTCAAAGAGACGATTACCAATGCCAAATGGTTCAATGGTAAAGTGAGTCTACTTTGTCTCAATCAGTGTAAAAACTGTCTACTTAGAAAAGATATTGCTTCACCCTATACACCCTACAGTAATGGTATTGACCTTAGCAATATTAAAGCCTATACCATAGATGCCAGTGATACACTGACACGGATAGAATATGAACGCCGTAATGATAAAAAAATCTGTCTTAAAATGGATTTCTATCCTAATGGAAGTTCCACACAAATTATCTTGCAAAATGATAAAGACACGTATTTCCTACCTGCCTATTTCGAAGATGCAAAACGCTTTGACTCTCCCGAAGATGCAAAAGAGTACTGGTTGGAAAATACAAAGCTGGTTTCAAGCAGCGGAGACTACTATTGAAAAACGTATCTGATAACATACATCTTCGTCCTGCATTTACGATTATTGAGATTTTAGTGTCAGTCATTATCATCTCTTATTCTATCGTCTATGTACTCAAGATTCATACTTCCAACCATGAGCAGATTGTCTACCTTTCTGAGCGTAATAAACGTTCACTAGAAGACTCATTATATGTGACCAGAGATATTTTAAAGTACCATAAAGATACCAAAAACGCCTATGAACTTCTGCAACGAGAGTTTAACATTAAAGAAGACAAAAGCCGTGAAATTTTGAAAAAAAATGAACGTAGTATTTTTATCCCTGAAGAGATTACCATTGTCCCTCCTCCTGAAACCCCTGGCCCTACAGCAGTCGTCAATGAAGTGAAGCTTAAAGGCATACACTCCTCAATCTATTGGCATTTTAAAATTATAAGTTTTTAACAGGTGCTGTTTTAATATAAACAAAAAAGAGCCCTATCCCTGTACACAATAAAAGTATGTTACCCACAATATCATGAGACCAATGGAAATCACCATGCCCTTCCCCATTTTGAGTGATATGCACAACCCATAAAATACGGGCTATATTCACCACAAAAATGTAATATACCCCAAAAGCATCCAAAATATTTTATGTTTAAAACTCGAAGGATAGGCTAAAATAGACGCATATAAAAACAAAATAGGTATCATCCCATTACATGCTTGCGTTATAACTATTTTATAGTGCGGATTGACCCAAATATCTATGCCTTTAACTGTTCAGGCTGCAAGAAAGCATTTAATGCGGCAAGTGTCCATCTATTTTGTATCTCATTAAGAAAGACCGAAAATTCTGTCGTCGGTACATAAAAGAGTATAAACAAGAGTAGCAAAAAAAAGAAAATAAAGTGCTATAAAACGTTTCATGGGACACTATAGCAAGATACAGCTAAAAAAGTTATAATACTAACAATTAATATAAGGACAGTAAGTATGCTTTTTAAGTATAAAGGGTTTGATAAAACGGGGAAAAAAGTAAAAAGTACTGTCACGGCTAGTTCTGTAGAAGAAGCTGGACAGAAACTGAAAACCCAGGGTATTTATCATGAAGGGCTCAGCCCCACAAAAGAGTTTTCATTAGAGGCTTTTTCTAAACGCCAAATGCCTGGTGAACTACTGGCACTCTTTTCTAAAGAGCTCTCCTCCTACCTTAACTCTAGGATGACCATCCTCACGGCTATTAAACTCCTTGAAAATCAACATGAGGGTGAGAAAAGATATATCTCTTTTCTCAACTCCTTAAAAACGATGATTGATGAAGGTAAATCACTGTTTCAAGCATTGCAGTCTCAAAAAGTATATACCTTGCCTGACTTTTATCTTCAAAGTTTAAATGTAGCTGGGCAAAGTGGGAAAATGGTGGAGGTGCTTACCAACATGGCAACCTTTTTCTCGGCACAAAATAAAGTACGAAAGCAAGTAAAAGGTGCGATGACATACCCAGCTATCATCTTTACTGTAGCCATAGGAATGACCTCATTCCTCATTGCATTTGTTGTGCCTCAAATCACAGAAATTTTTGATGATACAGGACAGGCACTTCCTCCCATTACACAATTTATTTTAGGTATCAGCGATTTTCTAACATCACACTATATTGCTCTTATTGTAGGGTTTATACTTTTCATCGTCTCCTTTAAATTAGCCTATGCCAAGATAGAAGGTTTTCACCGTCTTATTGATGCATGGCTTTTAAAAGTACCTGTGCTTGGTATACTTATCCAAAACCATGAGCTAGGAAGATTTTCATACATTCTTTCACTCATGCTCTCTTCAGGCGTTGCCTATGCTCAGGCAGTACATCTTGCAAAATCTACGTTTGGGAACTATGGACTCAAAGATCTTTTTGAAAAGGCAAATATTAAAGTGCAGGAAGGGAATAAGCTTTCCAACTCTTTACAGATGACAAAAGGGGTCAAACTCAAACGTAACTTTATGCAATCTCTTGCATTGGGTGAAGAATCCAGTGAGGTTGCAAGTATTCTTGACAATATTTCTGCCCTTTATGCAGAAGAGAATGAAGATAAACTCAAACTTCTTTTAGGACTTTTGGAACCATTTATGATGCTGTTTATCGGTGTGGTTGTTGGGGTAATTGTCTCTGCGATGCTATTGCCTATCTTTACTATGACACAAGGACTTCAATAACATGAAACATATCTCTTTTGCACTACTCTTATCGGGACTACTGTATGCCGATACCATAGGAGGAGAAGTATCTCTTGGACTCTTTAACCACTCAGCCGAGGGGACGACACGATATCAAGCGTTACGCAGTGTAGATGTGGTAGATACCTTAGGGTATGGAGATAGCCAAGATATTTTTCTGCAAGCATATATAGAGCACCCTTTCCCACTTTTCCCCAATGTAAAACTCTCATATAACCCTCTTTCTCATAGTGATACTGCGCTTGTTTCAAACTTCTCTTGGGGAGACATCGACAACTATAACGGTCGTTTGGAGAGTAGCTTAGCCATGGACTATACAGATGCAACGTTCTATTATGAACTGCTTGATAATTGGGTAGAGATAGATGCTGGATTTACTTTCAGGTACCTCAATGGTACGATGAATACACAAACCACAAGAGGGAATGACAGCGTATCGTATGCTACACTCTTTCCTCTTCTTTATGGGAAAGCCCGTTTCAATATACCAAGCACAGACCTCTCCTTGCAAGCGGAAGCAAATATTCTCAGTCTCTCTTCTACCACCTCTTATGACTATGCATTGAGCGCTCGCTACACTTTGGAGTTTGGGTTAGGTTTAGAGGCAGGATATAAACTTTTTCATGTAGACAGTGATGACCTTGAAAATGGATTTCGTGTAGATACTTCTTTTTCTGGTGTCTATGCTGCTGCTGTTTGGGATTTCTAATGGCAAAAGTAGAAAATAAAAAACAGCGTTTTAGAGATGTTAAACAAGGCAAAGGGCAAGCACCTTCTTCCAATCAAAAATCTTCCTCCAAACAAAAATCTACTAAGCCAATAAAGCACTATGCAACTGCTGGTTTAAAAATAAAAGCATTTTTAACCGATGCCTTTATGCTGCTTATGCCCATTATGTACATTGTTTTTTACCTTATTATGGATGGGAGGGAAGGCTTTGCTGCACATAAGTTATTAGGCTGGATAGCCATTCTTATTCCTCTGGTTATTGTACAAACTCTCTTTATGTTTTACTCTTCACAAACCCCTGGTTACCGTGCGTACAATATTAAAGTTATAGATGAAAAAACTGGGCAGAAGCCCTCGTTATTTAGTATACTGTTCAGGAACCTTTCTGCTATTTTATCTCTCTTTACCATTGTAGGCTGGGTCATGATGTTTTTTAGAAAAGACAGCAAAACACTGCACGATTTACTCTCAGCTACTGCCGTAGTGACTACTGATGCACCCAAGACCTAAACTACTCTCTCCTCTTCTTGGAGCATACTACTTTTTCTACTTCGCACTGGTAGGTGTCTATGTCATCTTTATGCCCAAAGCCCTGCTAGAGTTAGGGTATGCTCCTGTAGATGTGGGTGTCATCTATGCTGCAGCTCCATTTATGCGTTTTTTACTCCCGTTTGTTTTTAGGCACTATGTATCACTAACCCCCACTATCTACAAACTTTCACTCTTGTTCACCTTTTTAGGAACACTTATTTTTTTACAAACAGTTCAAGACTTTTGGTTCTATCTCGTAGCCAACTTACTTTTTGGTGCTTCGATGGGTGTCTCATTACCTTATGTTGAGACCATTGCCCTGGGAAGACTTTCCAAACATCTCTATGGAAAAGTGAGACTGTGGGGATCATTGGGTTTTATGGGGATTGCTCTTTGGTTAGGTAAAATTCTCAGCTCCCCGATGGAAGCCTTATACTATCTCTCTGCTATGGCGATATTGACACTTCTCTTTGGAAGTTTCTTAACCAGATACGATACGATATCGCACTCTTCAGCCCAAGATGATGCCAGCTTTTCACTCAGTAAATACTGGGCATTTTGGGTTTCTATTTTTTTGATGCAAGTTGGGTTTGGTGGCTTTTATAACTTTTTCACCATCTATGAAACGGCACATGGTATTTCACTTGAGATGACATCGTGGATGTGGAGCTTTGGTGTGTTTTGTGAAATATTTATGCTCTATTTCCAAGGACCGCTACTACAACGCAACCTGCTCAACATCCTGCAGTTTGCTACACTGGTAACAGCCTTTAGATGGTTCATCCTCTATCTCTACCCAGAGTCAGCTCTCATTACCTTTGCCACACAGTCTTTACATGCTGTCTCTTTTGCACTCTATCACACAGCGGCCATCACCTATGTCTTTTCACTCTACACGCAAAAGAAGTTGGCACAACAATTCTTCTTGGGGATTGCCTTTGGCTTAGGCGGCTCTGTGGGGGCTATCCTCTCTGGAAAAATATATGGAGAATATCTCTTTTTAGTAGAATCATTCATTACGTTTCTTGCCTTTCTTGTGCTTCTTATTCACCAGAGACGTAAACATATTCTCATCACACAAGAGGAGCCTGCATGAAACCTTATGATGTAGCCGTTATTTTTGCTGGAGGTAAAAGTTCACGCATGGGTCAAGACAAATCTTTACTTCCTTTTGGAGAGCACAAAACACTTACTGCTTTTCAGTATGAAAAACTTCAAACACTTTTTAAAACAGTGTATATCTCAACAAAAGAAGAAAAGTTTGATTTTGATGTAAAACTCATCAAAGACTGCTACAAAGAGTCTTCTCCTTTGGTAGGATTACTCTCTATTTTTGAAACACTTGATGTAGAGGAGGTATTTGTACTAAGTGTAGATGCTCCTTTTGTTGATACAGAAACGATTAAAGATATTATGAAAATAGATATTGAGTCGTATGATGCAGTCATTGCAAAAGGCCCAAATGGTATAGAGCCATTATGTGGACGCTATAAAAAGTCTATACTGCCTCTACTGCAGAAACATTATAGTGAAGGTAATCATAGACTACAAAATTTACTTCATGCAGCCAAAACATATACGCTTAGCTTTAAGGATGATACCCTATTTACCAACCTCAATCATCCGCAGGAGTATGAAGAAGCCTTAAAGCGGCTTATCTAAGGTCATACATGTACCACCATCTATCATTTGTGTCATGAGCTTTCTAGAGAAAAAAACAAATTTTTCAAACAATGCAGAGTGGTATTTGTCTTTATGGTATATCATTAAAAAGTCTCTTTTACATTCAAAATCTTCAACATTTACCTGATGCAGTTTACCTTCCTCAAGTTCACTCTCTATTGAAATCTTAGAGATACAAGTCAAACACTCACGGTTCATCAAGATACTCTTAATCGATTCTGTATGCCCAAGCTCAAGGAAAACATTTAAGTCGTCAACTTTTTCTTTAATATAATCTAAGAAAACTTCTCTCGTCCCTGAGCCTTCTTCCCTAAGTACCCAACGTTTATCAGCTATTTCATCAATAGTACAGGTCTTACAAAGATTTTTGTCTGCAGTGACTACCAACAACTCATCTACCCCTATCTTTTCTTTAATGACGTCCGCACCACCAACAAAACCTTCAACAAAGCCAATATCGATACTTCCCTCTTTAATCATCTCAGCAATCTCTTTTGTATTCCCCTCTTTAAGTGTAATTTTTACATCAGGGTAAGAGCTCATATAGCTACAAATAATCGCAGGCATCAAATAATCCACAATGGTTGTACTTGCCCCTACTCTAATCATTCCTTTATTTTCAGAATTTTTAAATTCATACTCTATATCAGCTAATTTTTTAAAAATGGGAGAGATTTCTTTATAAAAAGCACGACCCACTTCGTTTAAAACCAATTTTTTATTAATTCTATCGAAAACTGGACGTCCCAATATATTTTCCAATTCTTTAATGGACATGGAAACTGCCGATTGGCTCAACTTCATCTCTTTTGCCACATTTGTGAGGTGTCCAGAGGCTACCACGTTCAAAAATATCTGCATTTGTCTCAGTGTTAATTTCATAGTTTTACTCATTTTTCATCGATTCTCTTGATTTATTTTGACTTTTTACGTCATTTATTAGGTAAGGCGGATTCGCATACCAAGC
>VCAW01000220.1 GCA_013607775.1 Campylobacterota bacterium
TAAGGTTGTTAAGCGTAACACCTTTATAGGCTATGTCAAATGCCGTGCCATGATCTACCGAAGTACGTAAGATAGGCAGGTTTAAACTCACATTGATACCTTCATCAAAGTAGAGCGCTTTGAGAGGTGCTAAACCTTGGTCATGGTACATAGCAATGTAATGCGTGTAGTTTTTACGCATATTTGGTGTAAATGCTACATCGGGAACCAAAGGGTCACTGTAGGTCGGGGTGCCCTCACCCCGACAATAATTTGTATTGATAGTCAAGTTGGCACTATCAATCGCTCGTTGAATTATCTTCTCTTCATCCCCAAGTACCCCATCGTCTCCTGCATGAGGGTTCAGTCCTAAAACAGCTACTGTTGACGTAGGTTTGGCGGTATGGTAAAAATCAACCAAAAATCGTGTCAAATCTTTTTCGTTGATAGCCTTTGCCACCTCTTTTAGTGGTATATGCTCTGTAAAAAGTGCTACATACATTTTGTCACAACCAAGCATCATAATAGCCTCAGCATCAAAAAAGTCACGTAGGGCATCTGTGTGACCTTTGTAATTCACACCTGCTTTCTCCCATGCTTTTTTATGGATGGGTAGGGTACATACAGCATCGACCTCTTTATTGAGAGCAAGTTCCACAGCTTTCACAAAAGAAGCATAGGCATAGAGACCACTCTCTTTGCTGACAACTCCAGCCTCTATCTCGAAAATTGGAGCGATGTTTTCAATCGTTTGAAAATCATGGGGAATACTGAGATTGAGTTTGTTTGCGGCTTGTTTTAGCATGGTTTTATCTATGCAATACACAGGAGTGACTAGCTTCGAGACAGCATCATGATTTTCCAATGCAAGTTGTATACCTATGCCGCTAAGGTCACCGATGCTTATGGCTACTTTTTTCATTATCTAATTAATTTCGACTTTATATCTAAAATGGCTTGTTCCAACCCAACATACACAGAACGTGCAATAATGCTCTGACCGATGTTGAGTTCTTCTATGGTTTCTATCTCTACAATGTCTGACACATTTTGCATATTGAGCCCATGTCCTGCTGCTACTCTTAGTCCAAACTCCATGGCATCACAGCTAAGGAGGCGTAGGTTACAGAGTTCATCTTGTAACATCTGTTTAAGTATCTTTCGTGAGAGTTCAAGCTCTGGTATAGAGTGGTGTGTTTTACTTAGGTTAGAGTAGAGCATGGCGTAGATGTTTGCGTACTTACCAGTATGAAATTCTATCCACTCTACATCTAAGTCTTCAGAAGCTTTAACTGCAGTGAGGGTAGGGTCTATGAAGAGTGAGACTTCTATCTCCTCTGCCTGTAGACGTTTAATAGCTTCTTTTAGTTTAGGCTGCTCTCCCTCAACGGAGAGTCCACCCTCTGTAGTAACCTCTTCACGTTTTTCAGGTACAAGGGTGACACGGTGTGGACGCAGCTTGCAAGCGATGTCTATCATGCTGGGCTCTGTAGCACACTCAAGGTTGACAGGTAAAGTTGACAATGCTATGATGTTTTCAGCATCACTGTCTTGCATATGACGTCTGTCTTCACGCAGGTGTATGGTAATCTGGTCAGCACCTGCACGTTTACAGATACTTAGCGCATCAAGTGGGTCTGGGTCTGCAACTTTTCTAGCTTCTCTTAGTACAGCGATATGGTCTATATTGACACCTAAATACATGATGATAGACTCCCTTAAATATGATTAGTTTAATATTGTAGTGATTATAACAAAAGATGTTGAGACTAACTCTCTTTCGTAGTAGCCTTAGTACCTTAACTTTCGCACCTAAATCCAAGCATTTTCTGAGTAACATCCTGCAATACA
>VCAW01000221.1 GCA_013607775.1 Campylobacterota bacterium
TGCTATGCAGACATTCATTATTATACTTGATGAGATAGCTAAAATTGAAGATATTGTAAATAGGAATGAAGACTTAGTGAGTATCATCGCTGTATTGCAGGATGTTACTCAGAAAATGCTTGGATTTAGGTGCGAAAGTTAAGATTATCTCCTCTCACAGAGAGGTTACTGATGAGATAGTCATTTACGCTCTCATCATTGATTGTTTTTTTCTCTCCCACATACTGTACGGAAAGAGAAGTACGATACTTTTCTAAAAAAGGAAAAGAGATACGGGCATTTGCCAAATGCTTAGGAGAATTCACAAGCCATTCATTGGAGTGTGTGTCTGTGGCATATTGATAGGTATAATTGTATGCTGTCTGAACCCCGTTTTCCCAAGATTTTTTATACTCTATCTCAACCCCTTTGGATTCGGCCATATCTAGGTTTTCATAAACCAGAAGATCATCACTTGGGTCTGTTGTTAAACGTAAAAGATCATCCATTTTGTAGTAAAATCCATTCAGTGTAAGCGAGTGATCTTTTGAAAAATGATGTTCCCATACCACTTCATAACTTTCAATCTTCTCTTCTACTAAATTACTGTTTCCTTTTTGGGTGTCATCATCATCATAATAGAGTTCATAGCCGTTAGGGGCACGAAATGCTTCTCCATAAATAAATTTTAATGCAGACTTCTCACTCAAGCTATATACTGCAGATAAACGTGGACTTATATGAGAACCGAAAGTGTCATAGTAGTCATATCTTACACCGGCATTAAAAGTCAGCTTATCACTGGCTTTATAAAGTGCCTGCAGATACATCGCATAATTATTGATAGGTTTGTTAATATCTTGATAGGTCTCTTCATCATACTCATAAAGCAGTTGTTCTTTTATGGAGTACATACCATATACACCGACAAGCCATTGCAACGTATCACTTCTGCTTGTAGTGTAAATCTATGGTACCATCTACCCATTCTGTAGGGTTATAGTCATAACTGCTTACAATGCCGTCATCTTCATATAAATATTTACCCGTAAAATTATAATAATTATATGCCAACGAGGTAGAGAGTCTGAGGGTATCATCAAGCTCTTTGCTATACTTTAGTCGTATCACACCGCGTTCATCAAGACTATCAACAGCTTTGTTAAAGACTGTCTCCCAAGGTGCTGTAGGTATTTCTTTGTCTCGTTTTACGTAGTAGGATTCTAGCGTAAAATTACCTGAATTGTATTTCATGAAAAGTTTATAGGCATCATCATTGTCTATATTTTTTGCATATCCATTGTTATTTTCCGGCGTATCAAACTCTTTATAGTAGAGATTGCTGTCACCGTCTGAATGATAACGTGTAGCCGAGAGTAAAATGTTGGATTTGTCTTCAAATTCATGGACAAAGGTAGCACACTCTTTGTCTGTACCATAGTTGCCAAGTGTCAGTGCCACTTCTCCATTTTTAAATGCTTTACTAGACTTGGAGATAACATTGACCACTGCAAACAGTGCACTGGTTCCATATAACGCAGACCCAGGGCCTCTAATGATTTCGATATGGTCAATAAGATCCATATCTAAAACAAAATCTGTTCCCACACTAGGAGAAGAGAAAAGATTGTCATTAGTACGTTGCCCATCTAACAAGACCAGTACTTTTGTACTATAATCTCCAGGAGTGCTAAAGCCACGAACACCAATATAATTATAGTTTCTGTCATCGGTATTGTAAAAACCACTTTGTGCAGCGAGTGCTTCGGTAAGTGTGCGGTAGTTGTATCGTGATATCTCTTCACTGGAGATAACCGATACATGAGAAGGAGCATCAGTAGTATGCTGTTTCATTTTTGATGCAGAGTAAACTGTTTCTATTTCGACTTTATTCAACGCTTCAAAATCCATATCTAGCAGAGTATCTAACTCTACTGCAGCCACCCCCATAACAGGTAACGTTAAAACAGTTACAATCGGTAAAAAAATACGCATTACTTTTCTTCTCCCTTGCATAAGTATTATTATATAGTTTAATAATACCTTAATATTCATTAAATGTAATCGTATATATGGGGGGGGTAAAAAGAGTATTTACGCAGGCAATAATGTGTAACGTTTAACTACATTTTCTACCAGTACTTCCTCTTTGGAGCCATCTTTTATCACTTTCCCTTGCTCCAACACCACAATCCTGTCTGCCAAAGCATACGAAGCTTCAGCATCATGGCTTACCATAAGTGTCGTGGTGCCAAAGGCTCTATGCAGTTTGGCTATCTCATCCTGAAGTTTGATGCGCATCTTTTCATCCAGTGCAGAGAGAGGTTCATCCATTAGTAGAAGCTTGGGTTTTTTCATCATGGCACGACAGAGGCTTACACGTTGTTTTTGTCCACCACTGAGGCTTTTGACATTACGTGTAGCCAAACCAGTAAGCTCTGTAAGTGAGAGTAACTTCTCTGCCAAAGCTTTGTCTTCATGTACAAAAAGAAGGTTCTGTTCTACAGACATATTCTCAAACAGCGCATAGTCTTGAAAGGCAAAACCTATCTCTCTTTGCTGTGGTGGCAAATTTTTCCATGCCTTCCCCTCTACTCGAATGTCCCCCTCGGCTTTTTCCAACCCTGCCAAAACTCTAAGTAGTGTCGTCTTACCCGAACCACTCTCACCCATGATAACAGTAAAACTTCCCTCTTCTATGTGTACATTTACATCAAGTATCATCGTACCTTGACTACCTTGCAGTGGTTTTTTAATCGCAATCTCTACCACTACACTATCCCCACTTTTTTCTGAGAATGGTTAAAAATATAGACAGAAAGAAGTACCGCAAAACTCATAAGCACCATAATGGCACTATAGATGTGTGCTTTACTATACTCCATTACCTCAACCATCTCATAGATAGCCACAGAAGCCACCTTGGTTTCGTTAGGTATGCTACCTCCTACCATGAGCACCACACCAAATTCACCTACTGTATGTGCAAAGGTGATTATAAGTGCGGTAATAAGTGCAGGCTTGATATTTGGCAGTGCCACGTGCCAGATGGTTTGAAGTGTAGTTTTCCCTGCGAGATAAGAGGCTTCGAGCATATGTTTGTTTAAAGACTCAAAACCATTTTGCAAAGGCTGTACCATAAAAGGCAGAGAGTAAAAACATGAAGCTACCACCAAGCCTGTAAAAGAAAAAACCAACTGCACGCCAAAGAGCTCATGAAAAAAACCGCCCAAAGCAGAGTTGGGAGAGAGTACTACCAAGATGTAAAATCCAAGTACCGAAGGAGGCAGAACAATAGGCAAAGCCGTAATCGCTTCAAACAGAGGTTTACTTTTTGAAGCTGTTTGCGAGAGCCACCATGCAAAAGGCAATGCTATGACAAACAAAATCAATGTTGTGAGTCCTGCCAATTTAAATGAGAGTATAAAAGGTGTCATATCCATCATGGTACCTTATAGCCATAAGAGGTCAATATCTCTTTGGCTTTTTTCCCTAACATAAAGTCATAAAATGCTTTGGCTTCTGGCTTCTCTTTTGCACGTTTGAGTATGACCATCCCTTGGTCTATAGGAGTATAGAGAGATGCATTGACATCTACCCATTGTCTGCCTTCTTTATAGTGTAACATCTGTGGTGCGTAAAGTGAAGACTTCGCAATGATGCCTACGTCTGCTGCAGATGTTGCATAGATAACCGTTTGCGAGATGGACTCACCATAGACAAACTTTTCTTTAAGTAGTGTATAGAGCTTTGCATGTTCCAGTGCTTCTTTTGCTGCTACACCGTAGGGTGCTGTTTTAGGATTGGCGATAGCTATTTTTTTGATGGAAGCATCTGTAAACAGTGCCAAACCTTGTTTCAAATCACGTGTCTGGTTGGAAAGTATAGCCAAGGCACCTTGTGCATAGACAACAGGTTCTCCCAATGTAAGATTGGCTTCATAGAGATGTTGAGGGTATTTCATATTTGCAGAGAGAAACAAATCGTACGGTGCCCCATGGCTTATTTGAGCAGTCAATTTTCCTGAACTTCCATGTATCACTTTTACACTTGTTTCAGGATACATCTCTTCAAATGCTTTTGTTAATGGTGCGATAGCATAAGAGACATTTGCCGCAACTGCAATGGTTAGATTGGCAGAAAAGACAAACGATGTCATACAAACGAGAAATATAAATATGCGTTTCATCTTCATCCTTAAAAGAGATAGTTAATCTCAACACGAATTTCATCGTATGAGGGGTTCAGTTTGGTTAAACTACTGCTTGAAACTGTACCACTGTCACCCATCACATGAGCATAGCGTGTTTTTACATAGAGTCTATCTTCATTAAAACGTTTTGCCAAGTCCAAAGTAAACACAGTAGAGTCAGCCTGTACACCTATTTTCTTATCATCAAAGTCTTGTACTGCAAAACGTGAAATGACTTTAAAATCAGGTATAGACTCAAACGCGTAGTCTAGCTGCATCATATAACTCTTTGTATTAGCATACCAGTTGTACTGTCCCATGGCACGTGTAAATCCACCCGTAGGAAAGCCCCTCCAAGGTGCTACTATGTCACCCTTGTCTGCCACATCTGTGTAGGCAAAACGTAGTTTAAAGCCATCATTCACCACGTCCACTCTTGCACCAAAGAGTGCGCTGTCTAGACTCTCTTTATTCTTATAGCCTGAAGTCAGTCCTTTAAGGTTTGCTCCCCCTATGGCTCCAGCACCTTCATCAAACTGCTGCATATAACGCACGCCAGGTATCACCGCCCAACCTGCGGTATGGATATGATAATCAGCCTGCACCATTGCCGAAGCTATCAACTCTGGTACAGCTGTATAGTTGGCATGCAGTGTTAGGTTTTCTATACTTCTATTAATCCCCTCAAATACAATCAACCTATCCTCTATCCCTTGGGCTTCAAGTTTCGATGTAGTAAGTCCTTTATGCATCGCGGAATCATCATTTTGACTATAGAAATCATAGAGGTTTTCCTTACTGTCTCCAAAAGCTAACACATGATGAAAGTCAGCATGGTCTCTTAACTTCTGTTTGGTCAAATATGCTATCTTAAGATCTGTATGAAACAAAGAGTGTTTGTTAAACGTCACCCCTTCAAAGGTGTTGGGTATCATCTTTGTGTCATTGCTTTTAGTCAAAAAACTCTCAAATATCTGTCTTCCTGCTTTCACATTTATATCGTGGTAACGATACTCCAAATACCCCTCTGCCAAAGTAGTGATTCCTCTTGTGCCATCACGATATCTGTCATAACGGCTAAAGGTATCTTTACCTGCTTTATACAAATAGCTTTCATCTTGTGTTAAACTTCCTCTTGCTTCTGTAGTATATAGCCCTCCACTAAAAGCAAAACCATGATAATAGGCACTCTTGTAGATAAGACTTCCACCAATGGCTGCAATGGCATGGTCTTTACGCACTTTGTCTATCTCGGTATCCCACTTGTAAGCAAAACTATTCAAACGTAAGCGCCCATAAAAAATACCC
The DNA here is from genome assembly GCA_013607775.1 of Campylobacterota bacterium. GTDB lineage: Bacteria > Campylobacterota > Campylobacteria > Campylobacterales > Sulfurovaceae > Sulfurovum. The sequence continues at coordinate 5,480 of VCAW01000221.1, forward strand.
TGTGTAAACATCTCGCCAATAGTACTCACCTCAGGAGGTGTCTCTTCGTAGATATGCACCATACTACACTTCAAACTCTGTTTACAAAGATGATCTTCATTGTTAGCATAGAGTTGCACACCCATGTGCAACACTAAAAAAGAAAGTTTAATACCCTGTTTCACGCTTTATTTTCCTAATATAATATGATTTTTTTGAACAACTACATCTATGTTACTACCCAAAGTAAGGGTAGTATCTGATGTCTCCAGTACCGCTACTATCTTGTCGTGATTGCCCATATCTATGACTATCTTGCACAAGGTTTCATCTTTCTCTAGTTCTACAATACTTCCACTAAGATGATTCTCTTCTTCACCTTGCCAAAGAGAAACTGCGTTGGACTTAAAAATAGCCGTCATACTTTGTCCTACTTCTATCTGTAAGTTTTCAACCGCCTCTTGGGTAATCACCACATGCAAGCTCTGTCCACTTTTAAGTGCTAACACTATATCTGCATGTACAGACGTAGAGGTAATACTTAGCACTTCTGCCTGTATCTGGTTACGTGCAGAGAGTTGCATCGCAAGCCGTCCGATGGTTTTAAATGTACCGCTCTGTATCTCTGTAAGTTCCGAGAGTCTCTCTAAAAAACGTGTATGTTCAGCTTTGAGTAAAGCATAGTTTTGAAGTAAGGTCTCACCATACTCTGTAATAGTCGTACCCCCACCATCTTTACCTCCCGTCTCACGAGATACAATGGGTTCAGGAGAGAGTGAGTTCATGACATCTACTGCTTCCCATGCACTCTTGTAACTCATAGGCACTGCCTTTGCTGCTTTAGAGATGGAGCCGTGTTCTTTAATGGCATGAAGCAAGACTATACGTTTCTCCAACAAAAAGGGTTTACCTAACATTTCAAAAGTGAGTGCCGAAGAGAGCTCCAAAACAGTGCCTTATGTACTAAAGTATATAACGAAACAATTCTAGCATTGTATACCTTAAGATATAACGATATTATTCAGCGGGTTCTATTCACTCATTTTAAGTCTAGCCAATAGACCTGCAGTACTTGTATACCCTACTTCTGTAAATTTTAGTTCACCACTAGCATCGTAAACAAATGTTGTTGGGTAAGCTTCTACATGAAACTGTTTTGCCCATTTGCCATCTACATCATTTATAACTCTAAATGTTAAATCTCTTTCCTTCATATAGGATTTAATCTTTGCATCACTTCCAGAATTTACAGCTATGGTTAGAACATCATACGCTTTAGAAACAGCCTCTATGTTACTTGCTTCTAGTTTACAGGTAGGACACCATGTCGCCCAAAAATGTATCACCAGAGGTTTTCCTTTTTTTGTCTTATAATTACTACCATCTAAAAGCTTTACTTCCAGCTGTGGTAGTGATGTGACGCGATTTCAGGCTTCCTTAGATAACTTATAATATTTGTAAATATAAAGAGTATAACTGCTGCTATAACTATCTCTTTTACGATAGATTTCATATTCCATTTCATTATGCTTGTAACCTTTTAAGTAAGTGTTCCAGTTGTTGAATATAACTACCACCATAAAGTGCCACATGTACAAGCAGAGGATAAATTTGATACAGAGGGACTTTCACTTCATAGAAATCTTTACTCAAGGTATGCACTTCTTTGTAGCGTTCAAAGAAGGTTTTTCCAAAAGTATCAAACATCAGGATGTAGGCTAAATCCATCTCCTTATCTCCAAAAGAGAGCGCAGGATCTATCAAGGTAGCACCATTCATATTAAATAGTATATTACCATCCCATAGGTCACCATGTAAAAGTGATGGAACTATTTCAGCCATGTCTATACGCTTATACATATCACGACACAGCAGTTCTAACCTTTCTACCAATACCTTGTTAATGTGACCTTTATCATAACAGATACGTGCCATAGGCATAATGCGCATTTGCCCTAAAAAGAGTGTCCAATTGTATTGGGTTTGTTCATTCTTTTGTGAAAATGGACCTATCGTTGTGTCATAGTAATAGCCATACATTCTGGCATCATTACTCACTGCATGTAAAGAAGAGAGTATCTTTGCCGCTTCTACCTCTTGGGTACATTTGGCTTGTTTACTTGTCTCTATGTATTCCATGAGTAGATGTGTCGGAGAGACATCATAAACATGAGGTACATGTATTTTATATTTATTAATATCTTTAAGCATATTTGCTTCTATATGAAGCCTGTCTGAGGGTTCTGAGGTTTTTAGTATATATGAACTATGGGTAGTATCTACCTTGTAAATATCCCCAATCTGCCCTTTTGTAAAAAGGTTAATAACATCTACTTCTTCATAAAGAACATGAGAAAGTTGCGTTCTGAGTTGCTCCATCTAACCGATATCCAACCCATCCCAAAACTCATCATAATCCAAGTTTGTCATAGAGGCATCTTCTTCTATACCTTTTTCTATGAGCTTTTTTTGTTCATTTTCAAAGTATTGTTCTAAGGCTTCTTCTATCATAACATTGACATCTTTTTTAAGTATCTCGGAAAAGCCTAAAAGGTCATCAATGGTGCTTTGTTTAAACTGTATATTTATTGTATCTTTCATGATATTATTTTAGCATAATATTGCTACACTAACTCCATGGAACTTACAGATAAAAACTATACTACTATCATCAAAAACAATGAGTCCCCTGTCTTTATAGACTTTTACTCTCCAACATGCGGACCATGTCAGATGCTCAGTAAGCTGATAGATGAACGTTTAGAGGCATATGGTGAGGAAAATGGCATCAAAGTAGTCAAATGTAATGTTGGTACCAACCCCAAGCTTGCAGAGGCATTTAAGGTACGTTCTGTGCCTTTTACCATAGCCGTACTGCCAGAAGAGAAACTAAAGTACCCAGAGCTGGGACTCAAACATGAAACCTACTACTTTGAACTTATAGACAAACTTGCAGGCAAAGGCTCATTTTTCTCACGTCTCTTTACTTAAGGGAAGCTCTATACTTTTGGCTTTGGTACCTGAGCTAAAATGATATCAATAATCTCATCATTTGTCCTGTTGTTCGTCAAGGCATGTTCGCTAATCACAAGACGATGTCTAAAGACATCATGAATGATAGACTCAATATCTTCAATATCTACTTCTTTTTTACCCCTAATCCATGCATGTGCCTTAGCACACTGGCTCAATGCCAAAGAACCTCTAGGGCTAATACCTAAGTCTATCATCACGCCTAGTTGTCTACTGTAACGTACAGGGTAACGTGTGGCAAATACAAGTTCTATCATATAATGCCCCATCGCATCGCTGACAACAATGTCTGCTACCTCTTCTCTGGCAGCAAAGATGATAGATTGAGGTATCTTCTCCTCTATCTCTTTTTTATGACGCTTTTCATTAAGTACCAGCTTCACCATTTTAAACTCTGAAGCCATATCGACATAGTCGATGCGGACATGCATCAAAAAACGGTCTTTTTGTGCCTCAGAAAGTGGGTAGGTTCCTACTTGTTCTATGGGGTTTTGTGTTGCCATCACTATAAAAAGTTCTGGTAGTTTATGTGTCTCTCCTGCTACCGTAACCTGTTTCTCTTCCATTGCTTCAAGCATGGCTGACTGCACCTTTGCAGGGGCTCTGTTGACCTCATCTGCTAAAATGATATTTCCAAATATGGCACCCTCATGAAACTTATATTCTGTCTTACCATCTTCATGATAAATACGCTCTTCACCCATCACATCTGAAGGTTTTAAGTCTGGAGTAAATTGTATACGTGAGAACTTAGACTCTACAAAGTCTGCCATAGAATGTACCACTCTTGTTTTGGCAAGTCCAGGTAACCCTTCGATGAGTACATTCCCATCTGCTAACAAACCCATAATAAGTTTTGAGACAATTTTTTCTTGTCCTATCGTTGCTTCATTCATCTTTTTTTGAAGTGAAGCTATAGCCTCTCGTGCTGTCATACTTAATATTCCTTTATTTGCCTAAAATATGTGAGACTATCCTATAGCCGTGATTTAGTGCGATAGCGATGCTCCCACCAGAAGCAAAAGCGATGTCACCTGCAAGGTAGAGCCCTTTGACTTCACTCTCATAGTTCTCATCGAAAATAGGCTCTCCTAATTCATCTAGTGTAAAACCACAGGCTTTTAAAAAGTCCTTAGGTGTCGTACCACCGATAGCATAGACTATCCTGTCATACACTTCATGTGTACCATCTGCATAGTTTACCTGTATCTGCCCCTCAACACTCTCTACATCTTCTATATCTACACCTAGTTTCAATGTCACCCTATCATCTTCAACATACTGATATATCATCTCTTGGTTGGTAGGGTTGGGTCTTGTGAGGTCATTGCGTCTGTAGGTAAGTGTCACTTCATTGGTATCACTAAGGTCACAGGCATACTCTATAGCAGAGTCTCCTCCACCTACTACCAATACATTCTCACCATTACCACATTTGTCAAGGTTATAACCTACTGGTGAACGTAGTGATGGAGGTATCTTATAGCTTGGTTTGTTAGGTTTTCCCATACGTCCTATAGAGACAATGACATGATAACTTTTGTAAGTACCACAACTACTCTCTACCGTAAATACATTGTCTTCTTTTACTACTTTTTGTACTTCACAGTTAAATTTACTGCTTAACTTTCGCACCTAAATAATACATAAAATTCACCTCAAAACCTCTTAGTGGCAAGTGACCAGGCAAGTGCACACGCTGATTGCTTTATAGCCCTTGATATCACAAAATATTCATGAAACAAACACCCATAAAAAGCCC
>VCAW01000222.1 GCA_013607775.1 Campylobacterota bacterium
AACGTAAAAAACAAAGAAATTGTAGGCACCAAACCATAAAGTATGGAGTAAAAATGACAAATTTATAGAAATTTAGCAAAAGTGAGATAAATTATTGGGTTTAATTCCTCATAGAATTTTTTTAAACTCAAAAATTGTTATGAGGAGATATTAGCTGTTTGCCAAGATTGAATTTGCAAGTGGCTCTAAAAATAACTAAAATACCCCATAAAAAGATATGACTATTGGGAACAAAACCTGTGATATGAAAAACCCAATCAACCATCTTGGTGATTTTTCCATAGACCCAAGAGAGTATGATGAGTATAGCCACAATAGGAAGAAGCCAAAAGAGACCTTGCAGTATGATTTGAGTGAAATGTTTAAGGGTACCCCGCATAGTGTGCCTTTAGATAGTTTTTAAATATCATACACTATCTGTGCTTTGTGTTTATATAGGGGATTGCATAAGTTTTTTACGTTGGAAGTATGAATGTAAGTTGGATACTGTATGATATACGACACCGAGATGGTGTCGATATTGCTCCCTGTCCAAAAGGAAATTGGGCTTATCTCAGTAGAGTGGCAAAAGTTTTATACAACAGTAAATTGTCCCATCATAGCATTGTTTTCATGTTCTAAGAAGTGACAGTGATACATATATGGTACACTCTCATCTGTATAGTCAGTCATTTTTACAAGTAGTTTTACGCTTTCGTTTCCTTTTAAATAGACAACATCTTTGTATCCTTTTTCATTCTCAAGAACATTGGTAGCACTACCATTACGCTCTATCACTCTAAAGTGTGTGGCGTGTATGTGGAAGTTATGATCCATTCCCATCATATTGGTAACTTCCCAAATCTCTGTATCCCCTAGAGGTACTACTTCATCGATGCGGTTCATATCCATAGCTTTTCTATTGATAGTAAATACACCATTAACCATATCTAGTGTGAATGGTCTGGTTCTGCTTACTTGTGACAAGTCTATCGTATCAAGTGTCGTTAAAGCACTAGGCAGTGATGTTACAGCTGTAGCATTTTTGTTGACATTAATGGTCATAAATGTTTTGTTGTTTCTGTACTCATGAAGTGTAAATGATGCACCTGAATCATTACTCAAGTCTACAACAATTTCTGCTCTTTCTCCTGGAGAAAGTACTACTCTAGACATAGTTACAGGTTTTTCTAAAAGTGAATTGTCTCCTCCTATTTGTTTGAAACTCTTACCATTCGAGAAACCTAAGTCATAAACAGTTGAGTTTGAACCATTAAGAAGACGGAAACGGATCTCTTTTGCTTCTGCATCAAAGGTTGGCTCAATAGCACCGTTTGTGATGAACACATCACCGATGTATCCTCTGGAAATTTGCTGTTGTGATGGGCTATAGTCTAGAGCAGTCTTATCTGCAGTAAAGAATCTATCTTGCAAGACAACAGGAATATTGTCTATCCCGTAACGATTTGGTAAGTCTATAAAGCATTACTCTCATTATCTTCAATGATAATCATCCCTGCCAATCCCTGATAGACATGATGTGGTGTTTTATGATGTGTATGAGGATGATACCAGTTTGTACAGGCTTTTTGATTTACATTGTACTGTGCTGACCATGTAACTCCTGGTGCTATGGTTTGATGTGGTGTTCCGTCCATTTTGGCAGGTAAATGCATACCATGTCCATGCATAGTAATCTCTTCAGAAAGATTATTGGTGTAGTTTAATGATACATTATCTCCATTGGTGAGTAAAAGTGTAGGTCCCAAGTATGTACTGCTGATAGAGAAAGTATTGGTTAAAATACCATCAAAAAATTCATGTTGTGCTTGATTTACATTAAGATCAAAGTGTTTCACGCCATTTCTGTCTATAGGTCTGATGAGCGATGGAATAGGGAGTGCTTTACTGCTAGTACTTGTCGTTGTAGTGGTTGTCGTAGTTGAACCACTTCCTCCTCCACCCATACGATGGTTTGCTGATGCACCTTGTGTTCCCACGATGAGTGAGAGAGCTGAAATACTACTGACACCTAAAAACTTTCTTCTTTCCATTGTTCTTCCTTTTCTTATCCAATATTTGAATTGCAACTCGCAACTAGTGAAGTATAATAGATGTAGATGATGTATAAGTGATGTTAATGTGAAAAAATTATGAATTATAATTTGAATGAGATTCTCAGTCCTAGGAAAGACCTAGGATTGAAAGGTGATGATAGTAATGTATTCCGTGTCATTATGTGCTGTTTCTACTGTGAAGTTAAGTTTGTTCGAAAGACGTTGTATGATTTTTGTTCCTATATTTGTTGAGTGAAAGTGTCCATCTTCATTTTCTTGATAAAGGTTAGTAATTGTCATACTTTTTTTGTCTACATTAACCTTCATCGTAATGATGGAACCTTTCTGTGCATGTACAGCAATATTTTCATAAATAGCCTGCATAACTTTTAAGATAGAGTGTTCAAAAGAGTAGATACTAAAGTCCTGACTCCAGTCGGCATCTATTTGTATATCATTCAGTTTGAGAAGAGGTTGAAATTTATTTTGCATAATCTCACAGATCCCCTTCATTGAGATATCACTTTTTTTAGTGTTTTGCATATCTAGTTCTATCTCTTCAAGAAACAGAAGTTCATAGATAAGACGTTTAATATCTTCTATATCTGCATTGGTTTCATCTATATATGTTGGTAATGTATCTTTTGAAAGATTATCTTCCATAAGTAAGGAGAGATGTGCCTGCATAATGGCAATTGGGGATTTAGGTTCATGCGCAATCTCTTTAAAGAGGTTGGATTTGTTTTCATAAAGTGCTTTGTTCCGTTCCAATAGACCCAATATTGCAATGCGAAGTTCCTCTATCTCATAGCTTTTTGACGGACAGTGTATGGCATCTTTTGCCTCTGTCATATTATGACAGAAAGAGACGAGACATTTTAAAGGATAAAAAATCTTCTTATTTAATAGAAGCATGATAATCGTAAAAATAACAGCAATAATAAGCAATACAGACAAAAGAATCTCTCTAATCTTTTCTAACTGGGCTGAAAAATATTTTTTATCTATACTGAGTGCCAAGTATGACTTGTCTTTGAGTTGTATTACATGTGCGGACAATAATGCAGGAATCTCTTTTTTGGTTTCAAAATATTGTATGTTTATCGCTGCAAACTGTTTGTTGACTTTACAAAGTGTACACATGTTTTTTCTGTCATTTGACACTTTTCAAATATCTTTCCATTGTCTTTCTCTGGTTCTATCTCTTGTAGTGAAGTAGATAAAAAGTTGATATTCTCTTCATACTGTTTTTGAAGGTTTGATTTATAGACAGTAAGTGAGATAACTACCATCAAAATAAGGGCTAGATAGAGACTACCTAAAAGCAGTATGAGCGTTCTGTTTTCTAAAGATGGTTTTTTATAGTTCAATCATATATCCTCTTGTTTTAAATGTTTTAATAACCTCTGTAGGTAACTTTTTACGTATCTTGCCTATGGTGACAGTGATAGTGTTAGGGAGAATGTCATCAGGGTGCATATAGAGTGCATAGATGAGTTCTTGCGCAGTAAAGAGTTTGTTGGCATTTTCTAACAGGTAGAAGAGTAAGTCATTCTCTTTTTGGCTGAGCAGTATCATCTTCTCATCATAATATATCTGTTGATGCAGCATATCAAATTTAATTTCATTGTGTATGATATACTCAGGTAGTTTTCTTCGCAAAAGTGCATCGATGCGTGCTGTAAGTTCTCGGACATCAAAAGGTTTCTCCAAATAGTCATCGGCACCAAGAGAAAGCCCTTTTATTTTATCATCTACGGTACTATAGGCACTGGTAACGATAATATGTATATCCATATTTTTTTGATGTATTTTTTCTATCGCCATAAGTCCAACGTCTATTTGATGGATATTACGATCTAAGATAGCAACATCATAATGATATTGCTCTATGTATGCATCTATCTCTTCAAGTGTTGAGACATGGTCAACATGATAGAAGTGATGAAGGTATTTCATCACTAACTGTGCAAGTTTGTTATCATCTTCTAGATAGAGTATACGTTTCACATGGTACCTTTATTTATATTTTTCATTTTTTACCTGCTCTTAGTCCATTTGCAACTGCAAGTAGTTCACTGGCTTCATGCACTAGAACCGCCATAGCAATAGATATAAATCCTCCAACACCTGTAGGAATTAAAATAGCTAAGATTATAATGGCAAAAATGATATTTTGTTTACTTACTTTACGGGCTTTTTTACCTATTTTCAATGCCATCAATAAGCTTACTGAGATCATCAGCCATTAAGGCTATGTCTGCTGCTTCTATAGCAGCATCTGTCCCAGCTGTACCCATAGCAATACCAGAAGTTGCTGTGGCAAGTGCTGGTGCATCATTGACGCCATCACCTATCATGAGTGTAGGACCAATCTTTATAAATTCTTCAATAGCTTTTACCTTCTCATCAGGCTTTAATCCAGCTCTTACATCATCTATACCTAATTTTTGTGCTACCCGTTGAGCTGTTCTTTTATTGTCTCCTGTGAGCATAACTGTACGTATATTCATGGCGTGTAACTGTTGTATTACATCTTGTGCATTTTCACGTAAGGTGTCTTGTATCGCAATGAGTCCTGAGAGTTCGTTGTTATGACCCAAAAGTACAACTGTATTTCCTTCAGACTGCAGCATATATATTTGAGGTTTGAAATTTTCAATATTTACACCCATCTTATCAAACATATCTGGGCTTCCAAGATACCAAAGTTCATCGTTGAGTTTACCTTGTACACCTAAACCAAAGATTGCTTTGGACTCTGTAACTGTGGTAATGGTTATGTTTTTCTCTTTTGCCTGTGTGACGATAGCTTTTGCTAAGGGATGGCTAGAGTACTGCTCAAGAGAAGCGGCAATTTTAAGAAGATGAGATGTATCATCTTTAAAACTTACAACTTTGGTCACTTTTGGTTTACCATGTGTGAGGGTACCTGTTTTGTCAAAAGCAATAATTTTTATATTTCCAAGATGTTCAAGATGTGCACCACCTTTAATGAGTATACCCTGTTTCGCCGCACCACTGATACCTGCTGCCATAGCAATGGGTAGAGAAATAACTAAAGCACATGGCGCAGCAGCAACCAAAAGAATGACGGCTTTTTCTGTCCAATAAAAACTGTCACCCTGCGTAAAATAAGGTATGAGTAACATGATGATGGCTGAGAGTAACACCATTGGGCTATACTTTTCACCAAAACGCTCCATCCAAAGTTGTGCTTTACCTTTTTGTTGTTGTGCATTTTCCACTAACTCGATGATACGAGAGAGTGTATTGTCTTCAAAGGCGGTAGTAACCTTTATCGTAAGCTTTGCTTCCCCGTTGACTGTAGCAGCAAAGACTTTGTCATCTACTTTTTTACTACAGGTACTGATTCTCCCGTGACAGGAGATTCATCTAATGTAGATGCTCCCTCTACGATTGTTCCATCTGTAGGGATAGAATCACCAGGGAGTACGATGAAAGCATCTCCTATTTTCAGAGTATGTGCAGGGACTGTCTCGGTTTTACCATTGCGTAAGACCATGGCCTCTTTGGGCGCTAAGTCTAGAAGGGACTGTATAGCATTGCGTGTTTTACTGAAGGTGTATTCTTCTATCCCCTCAGCTGCACCATAGAGTACTACAAGTGCAGCAGCTTCATCCCACATATGTAAATATGAAGCACCGGCAGTGGCCCATATCATCAACATAGAAATGCTTATTTTTCGTTCATAGATAAGCTCTTCTATACCTTCCCATATCCATATATATCCACCAAGTATAATGGCGATGATGTAAAGTCCAAGGGAGAGAGAATGATTTTGAAAAGCTGTAAATTCTAGTACAAATGCGATAAGAGCAATAATACCTGCAAGTAAGGCATTACGTAGAGGAGGATAGACTATCCAAGATGATGTTGAAGTTTCTTTTTCAGACATTTGTCTTTTCCTTATATTGTGTAGTTGTATGCTCTCATAGATAAGGTTTATCTATGAGAGCATTTAATTAATGACTCCAGCTATGCATAACCTTTTTAAGATTAATGAACAGTAGATTCATAAACGCAGTAAATTTAGCATCTTTATTAAATTGACTTACAATTTCTTCTAATCCTATGGTAGATAAGGTCGTCATGCCATTCTCTTCATAGACTGATATTCTACAAGGAAGATAGACAGAAATTTCTGATGAATAAGTGAGTGCCTGCTGTGCCCCAGAAGGGTTGCAAAGCTCAAAGACAGTGATGTCTTTGTCTATCGGGAATCCTTTACTTTCCAATATATGTTTAAACTCATAGCTATTGAGTACACCAAAGCCAATCTCTTTGGCTTTGGATTCAAGTTCTTGTTTGACTGTCTCTATATCATTTGTTGTGGTTACAGTATAAATCATTTTAGTTTTTCTCTTTTTTGAAAAATAATACATAAAGTCCAGGCAGGACTAAAAGCGTAAGTATAGTCGAAGAGATAATCCCTCCCGTTACAACTACAGAGAGTGGGTACTGTATCTCTGAGCCTACGCCTGTGGCATAAAGTAGTGGTAAGATACCAAAGAGTGTGGTAAAGGCTGTCATGAGGACAGGTCTTAGGCGTAGCAGTGTGGCATCTTTGACCAAATCTACTGTCTTTACGGTAGGGAACTTTTTGCGTAGTTCATCTATAAAGGATACCAAGACGATACTGTTGAGTATGGCGATGGCAAAGATGGCGATGAATCCGACGATGGCTGAGACAGAGAGATAGATATCTGCAACAAGTAGGGCAACGATACCTCCCGTAAGTCCAAGTGGTACACCAAGCAAGATGAGGAAAGCTTTTTTAAACGAGTTAAATGCTGTGTAGAGTAAAAGCAGGATAAGCAGTAGCGTGATAGGAATAATAATCGCCAGTGTTTTTCCTGCTTCTTGCATATTTTTAAAGTCTCCAGCCCATGTAATGTAATAGCCATCTGGGATTTTTACATTTTTACGTATTTTGGCATCAGCTTCCTCGACGAATGTAGCGATGTCACGGTCTTCAACTTCGAGTGAAAGCACCATATAACGGCTTAAGTCTGCACGTTTGATAAATGCAGGTCCTTGGATGGTAGATATGTCACATACCTCTTCAAGTGTGACTACTTTTCCTGAGTCTGAACGTAATACAAGCTTTTTAAGTGTGTTAATGTCTTGTTTTGCATGTTTGAGTTTTGCAACGATACTAAAACGTTTGATACCTTCTATTTTTTGTGTGACTGCCTCTTCTCCTATACCATAACGAATGACTTGCATGACATCTTCTACACTTAACCCATAACGTGAGAGTGCGAGGTAGTTTGGTTTAATGTTGATTTGTGCCTGTCCAAGCTGGGTTTCTATCTCTGCATGGTCTAAGCCGTCAACACTTTTGAGTACACCTGAAATCTCTTCGGCAATTTTAGACATGACCTTTTGGTCTTCTCCGTAGATTTTGACTGCCAGTTCAGCACTCACACCTTCTAATAACTCTTCAATACGCATCGCAATAGGCTGTGTAGAGATGAACTGTAAGAAGTTGAACTTCTCTTTGAGCTTTTTGGTCAACTCTTTATCGAGTGCAGGGATGTCTTTAAACTCAGGGTTGAGTGTGAGGAGTACTTCCATGTAGTTGGGTTGTGCCGTTTCACCTTTTTCACTTCTTCCTATCATAGATAGTACAGAGAGTACCTCTTTAGGGTAGGTTTTGAGTATAAAGTTCTCTATGGCTTGGGCATTTTCCACACTTTGTGTCAATGCCGTACCAGGAATAGCGATAACTCTGTACATGATGGTCTCTTCATTAAGCTTTGGCATAAACTCTCGTCCTTGTTGCGAAAGAAGTGCTGCAAGTACAAAAAAGATGAGAAAAGTAATGGTGATGATTTTCTTGGCATGTTTGAGTGCAAGTACAAGCAATGGGGTATAGAAGGATTTGATGGCACTCATAAGCGGAGAGTGTGCCTGGTTACCTTGCTTTAGCATCATATAGGAGAAGGAGAGTATGGGAACAAGTAACAGTGCTACTGCTAATGATCCCAACATTACAAATACAATATCCAATGCCATAGGTGAGTATAGCTTTCCTGCTAGTCCTTCAAGACTGAGTAGTGGTATGAAGACTACGGCGATGATGAGTAGGGCAAAGAGAACAGGTTTTGCTACTTCAGCTGTCGCTTGGGCTATGACCTCTGTACGTGATGCAGTAGGGTTTTCCTGTAAGAGACGGAAACTGTTCTCGACCACCACGATAGTACCATCGACTATCATTCCTATGGCTATGGCAAGTCCTGAGAGTGACATGAGGTTTGCCGATATACCATACTGTTGCATCATCAAAAAGGCGATGAGTAAAGAGATAGGTAAAGAGAGGATAACAATAAACGCAGAACGTAATTCAAAGAGAAACAAAAAGAGGACAATAGCAACCAAAACAGACCCTGTAAGCAGGGCAGAAGTCATGGTACTCACTGCTTTGTGTGTGATTTCTGTTCTGTCATAGATGATGTTGACAGTGACGCCTTCAGGCAATGCAGCATCTACTACAGACATCTTTTCTTTGAGTTTTTCTACCACTTTGGCTGCATTGGTTCCAGAACGTTGGAGTACCATACCAAAAACACGCTCTTTTCCATCGACAGAGACTGCACCAAAACGTGGTGCTTTGCCTTCTTGCACAGTTGCTACATCAGCTATGGTGACAGCCTTTGCATCTTTGGTACGTATGACAGTGTTACGTATATCATCCATACTTTGATAGAGTCCGTGACCTCGTATGAGGTATTGTTCACGGTTGAACTCCAGGTATTGACCTCCCACAGATTGGTTAGATTTTTCTAAAGCTTGGATGATTTCATTATAGGTCACATCAACATTTTGCAAACGTACAGGGTCTATGAGTACTTTATATTGTTTTTCGTAACCTCCCCAGGAGATAACTTCTTCAACACCATCGACAGATTTAAAAAGAGGTGTCACTGCATATTCATGCATTTGACGTAGTTGGCTTGGTGTGTATGTATGCTTTTCATCTTTGAGTGCATACCAGAGTACTTGTCCTAAACCAGTAGTATTGGGACCCATAACAGGAGTACCCCAGCCTTTAGGAATGTCAACGGTATTGAGACGCTCTGTTACAAGTTGGCGCAACAAATAAGTGTCATACTCATCTTCAAAAAAGATAGAGACATAGGAGAGCCCGAAGATAGAGTTTGAAAGTATCATCTTTACTCCAGGAAGCCCAGACATCGCTGCCTCTATAGGATAGGTGATGAGTTTTTCAATGTCCTCTGCCGAGTTACCGGAACTTTCTGTATAGATCACTACCTGTTTAGGTGTAATATCTGGAAAAGCATCTACTGGTATGTCTTGGTAGGCTTTATAGCCAAATCCAGAGATGGCAATAAAGAGTGCAATAATGAGAAATTTATACTGTATGAGCAATGCAAAAAATTTATTCATAGCTCACTCCTAATGACCGTGCTCGCCAAGAGAAGACTTGAGTATCATGGATTTTACAAAATAAACACCATCAGAGACATACTCTTCATTTACCTTGAGTCCTTTAATCGCAACATAATCTCCGGCATACGCAGTGATTTCTACTACTTTTGCAGTATAAGGCGCTTCCTCGTGCTCTTCATGTTCACCATGTTCCTCATGATCTTCATCATCATCGTCATGACTCGCATGCTCATCATGTCCTTTGTCTGTATCGTGTTTATCATGCTCTGCTTTTTCGCCGTCATGGTCGTGGTCTGATTTTTAATCATGGTGACCTGCTTCTTCATGTTCCTTTTCAATAAAGACAACCCACTCACCTTTAAAAAGACTAAGCGCCGTTTTCTTCACCATAATCGCATTGGTGTAGGGAGCAAGAGAAATATCCATTTGGGTAAAAGCACCCAAAAGTAGATTTGATGGACTGTTATTTATGCTGAAAAGCACTTTAGCGCGCTGTGTCTCTGGGTCAATATTCGGGAGTAATTGTACAAAGTTTGATGCATATTCTTTTCCTGCAATGCTTAGCCATCCTTTGGTTTGTTTGTTGATTTTCATGGCATCATTTACCCCTAAGTATGCTACAGCATAGTAGCCTTCTTGATTGACTAAGGTAAGTAGGGCAGTTTGCGCGTTTACATTTGAGTGTAATGGTGCCAAAATAGTACCTACCACACCATCTGCATGGGCGGTGAGTATAAATTGGTCTGTCGGTGCAGTGAGTGTATCTGGTGCGATACCCAATGAATGTAATTGTGATGCAAGGGCACTTTGTTTGGAGCGTATGTTTTCCAAAGCAATAATAGCATTACTCACATCATTTTGTGAAGCAAGACCTTTTTTATGCAGTGTCATAGCTGTATTTTTTTGATTTTCAGCAGCTTGGAGTTGCTTGATAAGTGCAAGATACTCAGCTGTCATCTTAGAGAGTTCGATAGACTCAATGAGTACTACTTTATCTCCTTCTTTTACATGTTGCCCTGGTGTCACATAGTATGCTTCTAAGTGTCCAGAGAGGCGTGAGACTATCTCTTGTTTTTGGGAAGAGAGTTGGGTAATTTGAGCATTGGTATGTACCATGCTACCTAAAGGTTTAAGTGTTGCATGCTCTACTTTAATGGCAGAAGAAAAGCCAAGAAGAGGAAGCAGTAATAGTAAATATTTAGTCATTGTATTGTCCTTGTATAAAACGTAATTATATTTTTTGTGTGTTAATCATTTTTTGGGTTTAAAGTAGAGACTTTTGTGTCTGAATGAGTTTGTTTTGTGCGCTCATCATTATAAAGATGGACCCTTGGGCTATCTTATAACCTTCTTGTAGTAAGTCATTGAGTGTTTTTTGTTCTGTTTTGAGTGTATAGTACTGGTTACTTAACTCTTTGATGGATGACTTGAACATCATACTTTGTGCATGGATGTCAATATCAAGCTGTTCATTGTCCATAGTAAGCTGTTGTTGTTGAAGCTTTGCAAGTCTTTTCTCTTCAGATTTGTTGTTAAAAACTGGCAATGCCACATTGACACCCACTCTTAAAATAGACTGATCTGGCTCATCTTCTATGCCACCGTATACTTGAAAGTTTTCAATGCTACTGTCATTCATACGTATCTGACTCTCTAAGAGTTTTGCTTTGGCATCAAGTATCTGTTGTTGAGGGTTTACTTTTGTTCCTGCATTGGTTTGTGCCGAAACGGGGTAGATAAATGTTTTCGAAAGCGTTACTTGCTCTTTTAATCCAGCGATAGCCAGTAGTTGATAGTAGCGCGTGTTTAACTGCTGTTTTGTTGTATACATTTGCGTTTTAAGGGCAATGGTATTTGTTTTTGCTTGTAGGTAGGCTACTTTATTTTCTGAACCATTTTTATAACGTTCTTCAACAATTTTAGTGACTTTGTTAGAGAGTTTGTACTCTTCTTGAAGCAGCGTAAGCAGTTTACTCTGATAGACATACTCTGTGTAGAGGTTTTCAAGCGTTTTAATGTAACCAGCTTTTCCCTGAGTCACATAGGCTTCTTGTAAAAGGGCACTTGCATTGGCTTGGTCTTCCAAACCACCATAAAAGTTCCCTGTACGTATACTCTGAGAAGCGATGACTGAATAGCCAAAACTTGAATCTGTCTGGTCTGGGTTAAAGCGTGAAGCTTCAAGGTTGAGACTAGGGTTTTTCGAACGTAAGAGAATATTGTTTTGCTCTTGTGTCGCCTGTAGTGAGAGAGACTGCTTTTGCAGTGTCTTCGCATGTGTAAGTGTGTATTGTTTGAACTTTTCATAACTCATGCCAAAAGAGACGAGAGTCAAGCTCAAAGAAATCATAACGATTTTTTTCATAGGTGTTCCTGTATGTAATATGTAAATATGTGTGTGTTCATCACTTTAAAAAAGAGAGAACGAGGGTGTGGTAACTCGGGTTAAGCTATAGGAGGTTTAATGCTTGTTTCTTGGAATGGAGGAGTGTAAAGGGTTGGTTTTTCTGTGAGTAAGCTTTTGAATGGTTTTGCATCTAGGTGTATCTCAACATCAGTAATGATAGCCATAAAATGAAAAAGGTGATGTAACTCACAAAGGTCACCACAGTCTGTGGCATGCGTTTGTTCTGAAACATACTCATGGGCACTCTCATGGTGACATGTGTCTTCTGTTGCAATAATAGTGGCATGCGCAATGTTGAAGAAAAGAGAAAACAGTAGCAAAAAATGTACAAAATTCTTTTTCATGTGCATACCTTTCATTTTGATGACTTAGTGTAGCCTAATATCTTTGATATGTAAAGCTAAATGCCTTAGTATCGTTTTATTTCTTAAGTAATATAAGTCCAACAATTATTAAAAATGCTAAACCAATAAACATTTTTTGTTTCATTGAACTGTCTGCATTGTAGTGGGCATACTGGTTACTGTGACAGCCCACACAGTGTTCCCCGTAGTAATGCTCTCCACATTTTACACAGGTTTTTAGTTCATTTCTGTGCATATCAATCCTCTTAAGAACAACAGCTTCCACCACTACAGGCATCTTTTTTCTCAACATAAGGTTTAATGATAAACCATAATACAAAACCCCATAGAACAATAGAAGAGAGTATAGAAATTATACCACCTTTTTCATCCATATGTATGAGTGAAGTTGGATCAATGGCTGATGCATCAAAGATATAGTCCAGTCCTAAACCAAAGAGTATGCTTCCTATGATAATGCTTCCAAGATAAATAGCAAGAGATTTACTTCCTAACATCTTTTTCACCACACCGATAGTCACTGTGTTCGTCGCAGGTCCTGCAGAGAGGAAAACAAAGGCAGCACCGGCACTTACCCCCGCGAGCATAAGCCCAGCAGCTATAGGTAAAGATGCTGTCGCACAGACATACATAGGTACGGCAATGACGATAACTATGAGGTATGAGAGCCATGAGTTGTCTTTAATCAGTTCCGCAAGGTTGTCTGGTATGGCTACGGTGATAAGCGCACCTAAAATGAGCCCCCAAAAGAGTGGTTTGGCTATGTCACCTAGAAGCGTAATAAAAGCATATCTAAGTGCTGCAACAAAGGAAAAACTTTTCTTTTCATCTGAAGAAGCACTGCAACATGAACCAGTTCCCGTACCACATGACTCTTCTTCCTTTTTTGCTGTATTGATGGTGAAGTTAGTACTTGTCTGTGGTGCCATAGCAGAAAATGCAGGTTTTTTCACCTCTGCTACGGCTTCCTCTTTATTAAAAATGTTAGTGAGTATTCCTGCTACCATAGCTATAATCATAGAGGTAATCGCACGATACACAGTAAATATCCAACCAAAGATACCATAGGTAGCCATGATGGAGTCTACCCCTGTAATAGGTGTAGAGATGAGAAAAGAGAGAGTCGCACCTTTAGATGCTCCCGATTTCTTGATAGAGGTAGCAAGAGGAATAACACCACAAGAACAGACAGGAAGAGGGATACCAAAGACCGTTGAATTCACTACCGAAGAGATGTTGTCTTTTCCTAAATGTTTGGTCACAATGCTATCAGGGACAAGCTCATGCAAAATACCTGCAAAGAGAAGTCCAAAAAGAATGTAGGGTGCCATAGCAAGACTGAGTTGCCATAGTGCTTCAAAAAAGTGTGTTATTTCCATAATTAGTGTTCCTTAATATAAAACTCGATATTATATAACAATATTGTTATATGGTGCGCATAGCGTTCAAACC
>VCAW01000223.1 GCA_013607775.1 Campylobacterota bacterium
TTCAGAGTTGGTTTCAAACGAAACCTGAAATATTTAATATTTTACCTCATGTGTTTATAGTTATTGCTTTTGGAATTGTACTACGTTGTTAAAATTGACAATAAACTACTATAGACCCAAAAATATAAATATCGCCTCTTTTGGAAATTATATGCCTCATGTGCATTGGCACATTATGGCACGTTTTGAAGAAGACAGCTACTACCCTGAACCTATGTGGGGAAGGAAACAAAGAGAGTCAAACTTAGATTTACCATCATTTGAAACTTTTTGTGAGAGATTGAAGGAAAAGCTCTAAGGAGAGCTTAACGGCTACTAAATTTTGTATCTTGTTTTACACATGCTATAATAAAGCATACTAAACAAAAAAGGTATCTTATGGTTTATGAACTCTCTCACCCTATTGTAAAAACACTGGTTAGTCATCTACGAGAAACAAAAACAGATGCTTTAAGATTTCGCCATATTGTCCATGAATTGGCTCAATTTTTAGTCTATGAAGCATTCAAATCTGAGCCTTTACATCCCAAAAATATATCTATGTGGCAAGGTGAAGAAGATTTTAATTTTATACAGGAAAAGAATCTTCTTTTTGTAACCATATTGCGTGCAGGACTTCCTATGATTGAATCACTTACTGCCCTATTCCCCGATGCACCCTCAGGTTTTCTAGCTATGAAACGTGATGAGAGTACACATCAAAGTGTTCTTTACTATGACCGTATTCCTGAATGTAAAGATAAAACAGTCATTATAGTTGACCCAATGGTAGCAACAGGAGGTTCTCTTTCAGATGCTATATCTGTTATCAAAGAGAAATCACCCAAACGCATTCTTTCTCTCAATATCATTGCTGCACCGGAGGGATTAGAGATTTTGAAGCAGAAACATCCAGATATTGATATTTATATCGCACAAATCGATAATAAACTAAATGAAAATATGTTTATTATACCAGGACTAGGAGATGCAGGATACCGCTCTTACAATACAAAGAAATAAGATGAAGTAAAAATAACTGATTTGCTATGTAAATCAAAATGTATGATTTTTTTAATACGTATTTATTTGTCACATAATTAAAATAATTGAGAGATGAATCTGGTGTATTCAGCCTCAACTAAGAGTTATTTCACGATAATCACACAACTTATAATAACTATAAAGGCTATTTATGGAAAGAAGAGATTTTTTTAAAAAAGCAGCGGTTGTTGCTGGTGCAGCGGCTGTTGGTTCAACAACTGCTGAGGCAAGTGCAACACACCAACCTATTGATAACCGCAAGGTATCTGATGTGGCTTTTCCTGAGAAAAGACCACTTATTATGTATTCTGACAGACCACCATTGTTAGAGACACCAAGAGATGTATTTACATCCATACTTACACCAAACGATCAGTTTTTCGTTAGATGGCACATGCCGGACATTCCTACTCATATTGACCCAGAGACATTTACTATCTCTGTCAATGGTTTGGTAGAAAGAGAACTCAAAATCTCTCTTAATGACCTCAAAACAAAATTTGATCAAGTAGAAGTAACTGCTGTACTACAATGTGGTGGTAACAGACGTTCAGCATTTACACCAATCGCCGGTGGTATCCAGTGGGGTTCAGGCGCTATGGGTTGTGCGACATGGAAAGGAGTACGTCTAAGAGACTTACTTGACCAGGCAGGGCTTAAAAAAGATGCAGAGTGGATTGGGTTTAACGGTTCAGAAAAAGCTGCATATTATGAGACACCTGAGTTTATCCGTGAATTACATCTTGAAGAGCTAGATGACCATGTTATCTTGGCATACCAAATGAATGGTGAGGACTTACCATACCTTAACGGTTATCCTCTTAGACTTGTTATCCCTGGTTCATACTCTGACTCATGGGTAAAAATGCTTTCTAACATTACCGTGACAAACGAATACAAACACCTCTTCTTTATGGATGTTGCATACCGTGTACCTGACAATGAATGTGAATGTGAAACACATGAGAAAAAAGCACCAAAAACAAAACCTATTACAAAAATGAATGTAAAATCTGTTATTGGTTACCCAACAAACGGTGGAAAATTAAGCCTCAATTCACACGTAGTAGTACGTGGTGTCGCCTTTGATGATGGACATGGTATTAAAAAGGTACTTGTCTCAACAGATGAAGGGAAGACATGGCAAGAGGCACTCCTAGATGATGGGAAAGCAGGACGTTATGCCTACAGAGCCTTTAGATTTGCGTTTAAACCAACAAAACTAGGTAAACTCATTTTTATGGCAAAAGCCATCAATAACATAGGTGAAGAGCAACCATTTGCAAACGAAATCAAATGGAATCATGGTGGATACAAATACAACGGTATCGATGAAGTTACAGTGGAGATAGTATAATGAAGAAACTTATTTTAATCGCGGCCTTATTGGCATCACCTCTTTTTGCACAAACAAAAGAGAAAATAGAAGTACCTTATGTAGCCTTCCCAATCAAGATGGGAAAAGGTTTTGACGCAGTACAGGCAAACTGTCTTATGTGTCACTCATTTGGCTACATCATCAATCAAGGTAGACAATCAAAAGCATTTTGGCGTGGAAAAGTAGATAAGATGATTGTACACTTTAAAGCACCTATCGGTGAAGAAGCAGCAAAGTCTGTAACTGATTACCTCTACAAACACTACGGAAACGGTAAACTCAAGTAACGCCTTGTTGTCCCCCTGGGGACGATGAATTAAACGTTATTAACTCCTCTTTAAATTCTAAAGCAATTTCACCTTTACTTCTACGCGCAATTGTATCTCTATATACCCAAGCATCTTTTATCTCTTTACGTTTTTTATGAGTTATTTGTGGACATTCATACATCCCGGCATTGTCTAATTGTCGTTCTGCCTCATAGAGTATGAGTGCGGTGGCCACAGAGACGTTAAGGCTTTGTACCATCCCTTGCATAGGGATAACGATGACATCTGTCGCTTCAGCGATGATTTCATCACTCACACCCTCCTTTTCATTACCCATCACAATGAGTGTAGGCTTTGTATAGTCCACTTCTCTAAAGTTAACTGCACGCTCTTCTATGTGCGTGACGACAACTTGAAAGCCCTCTTCTTTCTTCTGCTGTAGAAACTTTATCGTGTCTGCATCGGTCACTCTGTGACGATGTGTCCATCTGTGTGCACCTTGGGTGATGGTTTTATGAATACGCAGTGTTTCATTTAGAGGTGTTGCATAGAAGATATCTAACACGCCCACAGCATCTGCTGTGCGTATGATGGTAGAGAGGTTTTGTGAATTATGTACATTGTCAAGAAAGACTTGTAAGTGAGGTTGTTTACGTGTGAGAATGTCATCTATACGCGCCATTCTCTCCTCTGTACTCATATGCTAGATACCATCAACTCTAAGAAGTTGTGTTTTACCTACCATAAGCTCTATCGTCATCTTTGCACGTTTAAAGACAGACTCTTGTCTGTACTCTAAGTTATGTTTTTTACATATCTCTTTAACAATAGGCTGCATTTTTTGGTAATAGCTTAGTGGCATATTGGGGAAAAGGTGATGCTCTATCTGATAATTTAAAAAGCCATGAAGAAAATCTTTCCAGTCCGAACCTGTATTATAGTTCACCGAACCCATAATTTGACGTAAGTAAAATTCACCTGTACTCTGGCTAGGCTCGGAGAACATAAAAATGTCTTCAGCCGAGTGATTGGGTACGATAACAGTAAAGGAGTGAATATTAGCCAAAATTTCAGCTAGTACTATGATAATCAAGGCATTGACAACAGCCTGTATACCAAAAGGCAAAAACAACAGTGGGAAAACCATAAACTTGATAATGGCATAAGGAAGATAGTATTCCATCCATAGTTCCAAGCCATTCTTTTCACGTGGATCAAACTCAAAGTCTGAAAGTTCAAGTTTATCTTGTTCTTTACGTTTTTTATTGTCCAATATACGCAGTGTATTAGGTGCATAGTAAACAAATTTCCACATAGCAGTAAATCCATACACGATGACATAACGTAGCCACATAGGTACTTTAGACTGTGTAAGCCACTGTAGGTTACGTTCTACATTATCTGGATCATCATCTTCACCGAGGTGGTAATGGTGCATGATGTTATGCTCATAGCTCCATGCATCAGGTTTTATCCAGTCTAGCCAATCGATAAAACGTCTTGCACCTTTTGCATAGTGTTTACGCGTGTAGCGCTCAGGGATATTTGGTACTTTGTCGTAACCACCATGAAGAATAGGGTGTGTAACATTTGCCCATCTAGAGACATTACCCGTACTAATTAATATCGCCGCTACAATACCGACAGACCAAAATAACACAGACCCAACTTCAGTAAATAGCCCAATAATGGCCAAGAGTAAAATAAGTCCATAGCCCCCAAAGGTAGCAATGCGTCCCCAACGTTCCATTTTTAGTAGATGTTGAAAGTCCTCTTCATCGACAGGTTTCATCGTCTCTTTTATGGCATCGATATCTTTTTCTAATTGCTCTTTATCTACCTCTTCGTACCGTGCATACGCTGTACTTTCACTCGTATAAATATTTTCTATATTACTCACTGACCTTACGGACTTTACAAAAACATAGTAAAATAACATATGAGAAAACAAACAGACTACATAGAACTTTATACAGATTATTTAATTAGTGGAAATGGGTATGCGACAGCAACAGGATTATCATCAATGCTTGATGGTGAAGTAAGCCATGACCAAATAACTCGCTTTTTATCGAAGAATGAGTTTAGCTCTAAAGACCTCTGGAGTCGAGTTAAAAAGACAGT
>VCAW01000224.1 GCA_013607775.1 Campylobacterota bacterium
AAAGATTTCAGAACGAGCACGTTCACAAAATTTAATATATTTTGTGTGGTAAACAATCCCACCCAAATCGGTATCTTCATAATATACTCTTATATTCATCTTCTATACCCCATATATAGGGCTTTTGAGAGGTGCTAAGTAGTCACCGTGCCCAAAATCGTGCCCATTTTTTCTATTTTCTTAAATCGCTTTTCGTCATCTTCTTCTATAAACTTTGTATAGACTTTCAAGGTGATAGATACATCTTTATGACCGAGCATTTTACTCACCCAGACGATGTCTGCACCCTTTGAAATCAATTGTGAAGCAAACGTATGTCTAAGATTATATAACACTCTTGCTTGTACCCCACATTTGGTTAAAGCTTTTGGAAATTAACCCCTATGATGTCATGAGAGTAAAATGGATTCTTAGATGAGTTTACAAAGATGTATCCGTCCTCTCCTGTGATAGACTTTTGATCTATGAGTGCCTCTTCAGCCTGTGGTAACAAATCAACCTCTCTTGTAGATGCTAAAGTTTTGGTATCTCCCTCTTTGTCTCGCATCCTTGTTTTGTATATTTTGATAATCTTACGCTCAAAATCTACATCATCCCATTGTAAAGCGATGATCTCTCCAGGTCTAGCACCTGTGGCATACATGAAGCGTATAAAGTTTTTCATATAGCCGTTTGCCTCTTTAATGAGGGTAGAGAGTTCATCTTCTGTGAATGGTTCTACAACTTCTTCTTGGTTTCTAAAGTTCTTTAGTTGCTTTGGCGAGGTCACTTTTGAGAGTGGGTTTTTCATGACGATGTCATTATCGACTGCTTTTTCTAAAATAGAAAATAAAATAGATCTGTATTTCTGAACTGTTTGAGGTTTGTATGTTTTCAACTTGGTATTTTGCCATTTTTCAAGCTCTATAGGCTTCAAAGTCTCAATGAGTCTAGAGCCGAAGTAGGGCTTGATGTGGTTGTTGTAATGGGCTATATTTCGCTCTAGCGTATGCTCTCGTATTTGATTCTTTTGGAGTTCAAAGTATTCTGTAGCAAATTCATCTACCGTCCACTCCTTTTCTGCCTCTGGAGGCGTGACATGATCTAGTAATACCATAGCAATCTCTGGAATAATTACTTTTTTGACTTCTG
>VCAW01000225.1 GCA_013607775.1 Campylobacterota bacterium
AGACTCAACAATCTGTACTGAACACTTAGGGGAGTTTTTACTTTTTTTAATTCTTATAAACATAGGGGTATTTTAGCACAATACTAAAATAATGTCAAATACTAATATTATTAGGCACTACAAAATGGAGCTTTGTATCTCTTGTTCTTGTTTTAGGGGGTTGCTTATTGTTTTTGTAGTGGGGATAGGTGAAGTCGGGAGCATTAGTAACTTTAAAATATTTACCTACCAAAAGTACTATCAACATCATTAGAGTTTTACTTGATGCTATAGAACTCTATGGCAAACCTCAAGCCATCAGAAGTGACAATGAGATAGTCTTTACTTCCAAACTTATGAGGTTTACTTTATGGGTACTAGGAATAAAAAGAGAAACCACACAGATTGCAAGTCCTTGGCAAAATGGAAAGATAGAAAGACTCTTTGGGACGATGAAACATTCTTTGAGAGATTTAGTCCTCCCTTCTACTCAAAGGTTAGAAGATGGCTTAAAAGAGTTTAGGTTCTTTTATAACCATATTCGTATGCATCAAAACCTAGACTATAACACGCCTGCTAATGTTTGGGATAACAAGTCTATGTCTAATAGTAAAACACACAGAGATAGTTTATATGAGGGTCTTTGTGGGAATGTGGCTGGGTATTATTATCGTGAATAGCGTATCTCAGAATAAAGGAGGAAACTACTGTCCACAACATTGAACAAGATAGCTATGTCCTAAAGCATAAAATCTGTAACTTTTTTACAAAAGAGGAGAAGAAATTTGTAATTTTTTAGTAAAAAATCTTATACCATTGGAAAAAATGACTAGAAAATTTAAAAAATTAGTCATTTTTTGGTGGGGTTATCCATTGGGACGGTGGGACAGGACAGTCATGGGGTTCCTTTCTTTGTTTTTTAATTAGTCATTTTTTAGAGGGGTTGTGGTTTAGGACGAGGGATAATCAATACATAAAAATATGAATCTGATGTCCTCTCTCTAGCTCATCAATCATCTCTGCTGACTCTAGTGTATCAGGTTCATTCTCATCAAATATATCCTCTAACTTCCATTTAAGACGTTCCAAATATGTTTCACTTAATATGCTTAAAATAACTTGGCAACTTTTAAAGTTTACCTTATTGGCATGTTCCCAACCACGTACCACTACAGTATCATACCTTCGCCAAGAGTCCAGATAGTAATCTCGACAAACATCATTGAGCGCATCTAAACTCCTACCTCTCACAAGACCATCTCTATCATCCCCTTTGAAAACTTTTCCAAAGGCAAGGACAATCTCCTCTTCCGTTTGACACTCTCTCAAATCTATCTCATGATAATGCACTGCTTCTTCTATAAAAGATTTTACCCAAACTTCAGTATCTTCTAAATCCCAATATCCATAAATTCTTACCATTTTATTTTATCTCCAAAAATGCTGTATCTCCAGTATTCCCATAGTGAGAACCTGTATAATATTTCTTTCCATCACTACCCACTACTACTCTATCTATCCCTGCTGTACCTGAACTATCTCTGACATTTACTACATCATACTCTTGGTATATAATTTTTTTACCATTTGTATCTTTTTTAGGTAATTGTCCCTTATTATTTTTAAATTCTGAGCCCCATTTTTGTCCTCTACCTTTGGCTAAACCACTTGGTTTTGTGCCTTTGTTTATATTGTTTAGTGTATCATGTACACTGTCTTGTAGATTTTCAGGCAAAGCTTTAATCCTCACTGGTTTAATGCTAACCTTAACC
>VCAW01000226.1 GCA_013607775.1 Campylobacterota bacterium
GATTTAATCGTAGATTATCAAAACACAGAGGTCTTGTATTTAGAAGACTTCTAGAGCAAGCCGTTTCAACGGCTCCTGTAACTGAGAAAAATGTTACTTATGGTTATAAATGGAACAAGGAGGAGTTAACCGACTAGCCCACTTGCATAATTTGGGTTAAACTTAGTCTTTGAGTATCTGAATAATTATTTCTCTCTTCTCAACAAATTTAATCTGATTATATTTCCATAGTACATAAGGAAGCATCGTGCTAATACCATATAAAATACTTATGTTCATAACATATTGTTCCCATTCATGATTTAAATACATATAGGTGAGCATGAGTAAGGCAAGTGTTGTTGTGCTGAGTATCCAAAGTGTTATCCATTTCATATCTAACTCCTGTTCTTGATTTAAAACAGCATAACTAAAAATGGTCACAAATTTAAAAAATATGGCAAATTGACATACTTTTTGTTATGATTACACAATCAATAAGGAATAGCATGTCTCAATCACCCTACCATCTCATCGTCATAGGCTCTGGGGCAGCTGGTATGATGGCAGCTATTACTGCAGCGCGTGAGGGTAAAAAAAGTATTGCTTTTAGAAAAACTCTCCAAGATAGGTGCGAAGCTCAAGGCTACAGGTGGTGGACGCTGTAATTTGACCAATACACTGGACAACGAAGAGTTTATGAGACGTTTTGGGCGTGATGGGCGTTTTATGTCCCCTGCGCTTGAAGCCTTAGACCATAAAGCTCTGATGCAGTTTTTCTCTGAGATAGGTGTAGAGAGCCATGCGCCTGATGGATACCGTGTATTTCCCATTACCCACTCCTTCTCTACCATCATCAATGCTATGGCTCAAGAGATGCAAAACCTTGGGGTGAAAGTGTTGTGTTCTCAAAAAGCAGTAAGTTTAGAACATGATGGTGTAAAAGTGACAGGTGTGGTGACAGAGTCAGACATGTTTTATGCAGATGCCGTAGTCATAGCAAGTGGTGGCATGGGATACCCTGTACTAGGAGCAGAAGGAGACGGCTACCCTATGGCAGAAGCGGTGGGACATAAAGTGACAGACCTCTACCCTGCCATGATGCCTCTAAAAGTGAAAGAAAAGTGGGTAGAAAACTGCAGAGCTGACACCATAGCTAAGGTGCATATGCACGTTGATATGAAAAAATATAAAAAACTTTCAGCCAAGGGTGATTTAATATTTACGAAGGGTGGCATACGAGGCCCTGTAGTGCTTGATTTCTCACGTGAAATTACCCCACTTTTAGCCAAATTTGACGAAGTACCTGTACTTGCCAACTTGACCAAAGGGATGAACGAAGAACAGATACGCCTGCACTTTAAAAAAGAGCGGGAAAAGAACCCACATCAAAATACACTAGATTTACTCCTTACCCTACTTCCCGAGTCTGTGAGTGTAGAACTGTGCAAACTGGCAGAGGTAGACCCTACTTTAAGCCTAGCCAAACAAAAAGGTACCAACAGAGACAAACTTATTCGCTTACTTGTATGGACACCTCTTACCATCAACGGACATGACGGTTTTAAAATGGCGATGATTACCCGTGGAGGCATACATCTCAAAGAGATAGACCCCTACACCATGCAGAGTAAAAAACTCTCTGGCTTGTACTTTTGTGATGAAATCATGAACATAGATGGTTCTTGTGGAGGGTATAATTTACAGTGGAGTTTTGCAAGTGGTTATTTGGCAGGAAAATTACAAAGTTAAATGTTTATATGACAAACTTGTGACAGAATCTTTAGTTATAATATCTATATTATATTATTGAGGTTCAATAAGGAAAAAATCATGGACAAGACAGTACGAGAAGAAAAAGTAGAAATAGCTATAGAGATAGCTATTAAGTTGGGGTTGTTGGCACTGGTTATCTATATCTCTTATCTGATTGCAAAACCATTTATTGGGATAGTCGTTTGGGGTATTATTATTGCGGTTGCACTCTCTTCTGTTATCAATACACTTGAAAAACGTTTTGGCAATAGAAAAAAAGTGATCATCGGTTTAACTGCTAGCGTTATCATCGCTTTGATCGTTCCTACCTATATACTTTCTGGTACCGTAATAGAGACTTCTCAAACATTGACCCATGCACTCAAAGATGGAAACATTACTGTACCTCCACCGTCAGAAAATGTAAAGAAGTAGCCAGTTATTGGCGAAAAAGCCTACACATTTTGGGATTCTGCTTCCCATAATCTCAAAACAACACTTGCCCCTTACCATGACAAAATCAAAGCAATGATTAAATCTCTCCTTTCTATGCTTACGAGTGGTCTAGGAACAGTCTTTATGTTTATAGGTTCTATGATAATCGTAGCAGTCTTTCTCATAGGAAGTAAGAGCTCAGTGAAGTTTTATAATGACATCTTACGTCGCTTGGTAGGAGACAAAGGTGAAGAGTGGGCAATACTCTCTGCTCTTACTGTACGTTCTGTAGTAGTGGGTGTACTTGGAGTAGCAGTCATTCAGGCATTTTTTGCCCTCATTGGTATGGTGGCTATGGGTATACCACTCTCCATCGTTTGGGCGATTGGGATTATGTTCCTCACGATTATTCAGGTACCTGCACTTATCATTATCGGGCCTATGATTGCCTATGTATTCTCACAAGGTTCAGGTACAGCAGAGATAGTCTTTACTATCTATATGCTCATCGTTGGTGCGAGTGATGGTGTTCTTAAACCTATGTTTATGGGTAGAGGTGTAGATATTCCTATGCTTGTCATTCTTATCGGTGCCATAGGTGGTATGATGCTTATGGGTATGTTGGGGCTATTTATCGGTGCAGTTATCTTTGCTTTATCGTATAAACTTTTTGGACTTTGGATTGCCGAAGTACAAGAACCAGAAGAAGAAAACGTTTAAATGAAACAACTCAGCCATGAAAATAACTTTCTTTACCTCTGTGGGGCACTTGTAGCCCTACTTTTTTCGGCTTCGTTAATACAAGAGCTTTCTGGCACATGGGGTGAAGACCTCTTTTCAATGGTAAGTATCCTGATGATAGTGGTGAGCCTCAAAAGCATCCATACAGATGTCACATGGAAAAAAGTCTCTATATTATTATCTTCTTTTTGACGATTACTGTTGTACCAGGAAGAGTATTTCATTTTTCCTCTATCGCTTACATCAATTTGGCATTGTTACTTTTCTTTTTTGTGGGTTCTTTTTGGACTGCATACAAGCAGATACTATTCGAAGGTGAAGTCGATAGCAATAAAATGATAGGTTCACTCTCTCTTTATTTACTTTTAGGCTTGGTTTGGACAGTACTTTACCTTCTACTCCTTCAGCTTGATCCTACGGCATTTACAGGTATAGATGCTGGGTCATGGAAGCAAAACTTTACACAAATGGCATACTACAGTTTTGTGACACTGACCACTTTAGGTTATGGTGATGTGCTTCCTCAAAACCATGTGGCACAGTTTTTTGTCTATATGGAAGCGATTATGGGCGTTTTTTACATGGCAATCATCGTCTCCAGTCTTATCTCTTTACGTTTGGCTAACCTAAAGAAAAAGGACTAACTCTTGCAAAACAGTCTAAAGATAGAGAAAGATTGGCTAAAAAAACTTAGCACTTTACTCTTCTTTTCTTTCTCTGACAAGTTGAAATTTTCCATTAAAGTCTCTTTGAGTATGGTTTTAGCCTATCTTATCCCTCTCTCCCAGGGGTGGGCACAGGCGCAAACCGCTGCCATTACAGTTATGCTTATCGCTGCGATGGGTTCTGTTTCAGAGTCCATCCACAAAGGTGCCATGCGTGTGGTGGGTACGGTGATAGGTGCTATTATCGGTATGACACTTATTATTGCCCTCTTTACTCAAGACAGATTTTTGTATCTTCTTTCTCTCTCTATTGCTGTAAGTATTGTACTTTATATTTTACGAGCCTATAAAGGTGACCCGAGTATGTATATGCTCACCGCTATAACCATGATGATGGTTTTTAAAAATGGTGAAGTCGATGATGTACTCATTTTTGGTCTGGACAAAACCTACATGACTCTCTTTGGTATCTTGATGTACACGCTTGTAGGTGTTTTTCTTTGGCCAGACAATATAGAAGACAAGAGTAAAGAAGATGCTACGGTGCTTTCCAAAGCAGCCTATGAACTCTTTCTTCATCGTGATGATAGACAAGAGAACAGAGAGCGATATACAAATGCATTGGTAGAGGCAGAGACAGCACTCCTCTCCTCTACGCGTGAGGAAGGTTCTGCTGACATTGAACTGTCTCAGTGGTACAGAGTATGGTGCATAACTATAAAAATATACATGCACAGCTTACACTCCTTGCCCTGCATGACAAAGAAGCCTTATGTTTCTGATTTGTCCCATTATGTTGAGAATTATGAGACACTCGAAAGTGAGATTACAGACCTTTTTAAAGCACTCAATAGTGTATGGGAGAACAAAGAGGAGATATCTATCCCCTCTGAGTTTACACCTGCGTATAACAAAGAGCGCATCGCTATACTCTCACATCTTGATAGGGCTTCGCTCATTACGACTATGCAGGACATGCAGAAGCTCCATACGCAGCTCATACGCCTAGCTACAAAGATCAATGCCATTCATAGCCCTCTCCCTACGCATTTTGAAGCAGAAGCTATGCCTGATCAGAAACGCTTTTTATGGGGTGATATAGAGCATCTTAAAGGTGTAGCTGTTACGTTTATCATCTTTTGGGTAGCAACCTATTTTTGGATAGAGATGAATCCTCCTGGTGGATTTATGATAGTTGCTTTGGCAACGGGATTGAGTGTCTTGACGACATTTACACCCATAAAACCTTCTCTTCTTATAATGGTTTTTAGCATATCTTTTGTTTTTGCTACCTTTATGTACCTTGCTGTCCTACCTCATTTACGTTACGGATGGGAATTAGGATTGTTTATCTTTTTCTATAGCTTTGTCTCTTTCTATCTGGTCAATCCCAAGATGACTATCTTCTTTTTATTGGGGCTTTTCACCTTCAATATTATGAATACAATGTACTATGATTTTAGTATTTTTCTACTTGTTTTACTGCTCTTTTACCTCTTCTTGTTCTTACTTCATATTTTTTACTATGTACCGTTTTCAACGAAGCCAGAGTATCTTTTTCTTGTGATGAAAAATCGTTTTTTCAGACTCAGTTATTATATCTTGGATAGAAGTAGAAAACAGCAAGAAGGCAGAGAAACGCTTTGGCTAAAGCTCGCAGGTATGTACAGCCGTACACATCTGATGCCTACAGTAGCAAATATGCAACTCTGGGCAAGTCAAATAAACACAAAGTACTTCTCTTCTATAGAACAAGAGACTTTACTCACTTTTGGCAAGCAGTGTGAGCGTTTTGGCTATTTGGTCACGTTACTTTATAAACGTGATACGACTATGCAAAATAATAGACTGCTACTTAAACTTAGAAAAGAGTATAATCTACCTTATTTTTCTGAACTGCTTGATGCCTACGCTGCAGGAAAGAACTACGAAGAGGTAAATGACTTTTGGCATGATGAAAAGCATATCGTACAGCGTGTGGAAGATAGCCTCTCTGCCATACTTGAAAAGATAGATTTTTCTGAATACACGCATAAAGAGATAAGTGAGATGTATGAGAATATCTCTTTGCGTCGTAATGTGTGGTTGGCGTTGTTTCGCTGTCAAGAGAGTATGAAAAAGCTCGATTTTAAAACCTTAGAGGACAATAGATTTTGAAAAAAGAACATAGAAGATTGAAAACCATCACTTTATCGGCTTTACTTTCAGTAGCGCTTCTTACTGGCTGTGCCCCACTAGGCCCTAACTTTAGTGGTGTAGATAGCATTAAAGTACCTGCATCATGGGCACACCACAGTAAACGAAATGATGCACAGATTGCACAGTGGTGGAAGATATTTGATGATAGAACACTGGATACTTTGGTACAAAAAGCCTATGCACAAAATCTTGACCTTAAAGCAGCAGGTTTACGCATACTCCAATCTCGTGCAGCCTTGGGCATTGCTACAGGGTTGCAGTATCCACAGGTACAGACACTCTCTGGAAATGTAGCAGGTATACGTAAAAATAACAACAGTTTCAGTGCAACAGGTCTCAACTTCGATATAGGTTGGGAGATGGATATCTGGGGTAAATATGCACGGGGTATAGAATCATCTGAAGCCACACTCTACACGGCATTGGCTTCCTATAGTGATAGTGGGCTAGTCGGTTAACTCCTCCTCTGTTATAATATGGTATGAATTCATCAAATAACAAGAAACAAGAC
>VCAW01000227.1 GCA_013607775.1 Campylobacterota bacterium
CAGACATTCATTATTATACTTGATGAGATAGCTAAAATTGAAGATATTGTAAATAGGAATGAAGACTTAGTGAGTATCATCGCTGTATTGCAGGATGTTACTCAGAAAATGCTTGGATTTAGGTGCGAAAGTTAAGTTCTTTAAGTGATATCATGAGTTTATTTATGAAGTCTGCTCTTGACTGTGCAAATTTTGATTCACTAACTAATGCACCAACAGATGTGCCTGAACGTAAAATTTGTTTACTTAGGATATATTCTTTTTTTTCATCGACAAGGTATTGAGATAGTTTTACGACTCTAATGGCAAATTTATAACTTTTTGGTATGTAAAATATTGTCTTTTTTCATAAAATTCCTAATTCCTAATTCCTAATTCCTAATTCTTCTGCTATTATAACACAACAAATTTTTCGGAGAAGATAATGGCAGCTTTAAATAGACTACAAGAAAAAATAGAACAATGGAAAAAAGACCATGAAGCCCTAAAAGCGCAAAATGCTAACCTTAAAAGCCAACTCGCAGGGGTGGCAGAAGCACAAAAAGCCAAAGAGTCTTTGGTTATAGAAGTTGAAGCCAAAACAAAACAGTGTGAATCACTCGAAGAGAGTGTTGCTGCTCTTAGACAAGAGTTGGAAGAGAAAGATGCAGAGATAGAAAAAATCATCGCACAAGTTGAGTCACTTTTAGCGTAAGTAAAAAGGAAAATCATGAAAAATGTTGCACTTACAGTATCTGGTAACCGTTATGAAATTAAACTAGAAGATGACTTCGCGGACTTTGTAAACAAAGATCTTCAGGAGTCTGGCATAAACCTAAGTACAGACAACAAGCCTGACAAACTCCTAAAAGCCTACCTTCGCCTAGCCAAACAAGCTACCTCTTATGAAGATGAAATAGAACTACTTATTGAAACACTTGACGGACTTTAAAAGATAATTATTATCCGATGACATTTATGTGACATTTATTATGTTATAATGTCATAGGTCAGTTATTGAACTGATACTAAAACATTTTAACAGGAGTTAATCATGAATAACATGAGACGCGGATTCACAATGATCGAATTAATCTTTGTAATTGTAATTATAGATATACTCAATTAATGTATGTATTTAACACAAAAAGACAGTAAAATAAACTTTTGAAATATTATGAAACAGCTCTTCTTCGATCCTCTGCTCCGAAACTTACGTATGCTTCTACGCAAACACTTGCCATAGGCTCTATCGTGACAGTCCCATTGAAAACTACACTGAAAGATGCAATTGTTTTAAAGGAAGCACAAAAACCGACTTTTGAGACAGAAGCCTTTGTCTCTGTTTCTGAGCATTGCTATAGCACTGAACAGATGGAGATCGCCAAGTTTATCTCAGAATATTATTTTTCTTCTTTTTCTGAGGCGATTTCTCTTTTTTTATCGTACCGTAGGTCGGTGTGCCCTCACTCCGACACCAATTTGCAAAAAGAAGTATCCGATATACATATTGAAAATGTCGGGGTGAGGGCACACCGACCTACATTGTCTAGCATCCAACAAAAAGCCTACAATCAACTCCTAAAAAAAGACAAAGCTCTCCTCTTTGGAGTTACAGGTTCAGGTAAAACAGAAATTTTTATAAGTTTGATGGCTAAGATGTTAGAAGAAGGTAAGACTTCCATTTTCCTCATGCCTGAAATATCACTTACTCCACAGATGGAAAAACGTCTAAAAGTTTATTTTGGTGATAAGGTTGCGATGTGGCACTCTAAGCTTACGAGGAAGAAAAAAGAGTCCATTTTGGAGGGGATAGAAGAGGGGAGTATCCGTATTGTCGCAGGAGCGCGTTCGGCGCTGTTTGTGCCACTTGCAAACTTGGGGCTTATTATCGTAGATGAAGAGCATGATGACTCTTATAAAGCGATGACGCGTCCACGTTACCATGCGCGTGATGTGGCAGTACTTATGGGACAGAAGATGGGGGCTAAGGTTGTGCTTGCCTCTGCTACACCTTCGATGGGTTCGTACCATAAGTATGATGTGGTGAAATTGGATAAACCTTTTGTAGAGACAAAAAAAATATATACATTTGTCACTGGTAACGCGCTAAATCATACCATACTCAATACCTTGCATACCCACTATAAAGCAGGTAACCAATCTTTACTCTTTTTACCTACGCGAGGGAATTTTAAGTATTTATACTGTGAGAGTTGTGGCAAGACACATTTATGCCCTTACTGTTCAGTAGGTATGGCACTACATAGGAAGTTTAAACATTTGAAGTGTCACTACTGTAATTTCACAGAGGCCATAGTAGATACATGTACCCAATGTGGACACCAACCACTAAGAAGTGACCGCATGGGTACTGTAGAAGCCATAGAGGTTATAGAAGAGGCCATAGAAGGTATACAGGTAGAACAGTTTGATAAAGACAGCATTACCACAGCTAAGAAGCTTAAAGATGCACTGAGGCGATTTGAGAGTGGAGAGAGTCAGTTACTCTTGGGTACTCAGATGCTCTCAAAAGGGCATGACTATACAAACATTACACTCTCTGTGATTATGGGACTTGACTATATTTTAGGTCTTGCTGACTATAGAGCGCGTGAACGTGCTATGTCGTTGTTGTTTCAAATAGCAGGCAGAAGTGGACGCGCAAAAGAGGCAGAGGTCATCGTACAAACAGGAGACCCAGAGTTTTTTCAGACGTATTTGCGTGACTATGAACTGTTTATCAAAGATGAATTGGCATTTTTAGAGATGGCAGATTACCCTCCTTTTGTAAGCCTAGCACGTATACTCATAGCCCATAAAGATGAAGCCAAAGCAGGAAAAATCACCTTAGATACGGTAACAAAACTCAAAGCCTTTAAAGACATAGAGATAGTAGGCTCAGGTAAAGCGCCTGTAGAACGTGTGGCAAATAAATTTAGATTTAACATCTTGCTTAGGGCCAAAAATAGAGTACCATTATTGAAAGCTTTACATAGTGTTGATTGTCGTGAGATAGAGATAGATATGGATCCAGTTGAATTTTCGTAGGGTGTGGTTGCTACCACACCACATAATCAAAATTTGCATAAAATAAAACTTTCGCCGCAAGGGGTATAAAAGGTGCGGTAGCAACCACACCCTACGGGTTAATAAATTTACGATAAAATAAGACAATTATTATGAAGGTCTAAAGTGAAAGAACGTGTTAAAACCAAAAAAATTTATGTCGGTGATGTAGCTGTAGGTGGGGATGCGCCTATCTCTGTACAGTCGATGACATACTCAGATACCCATAATGTATATGAGACAGTAGATCAGATAAACCGTCTGCATTTTGCAGGAGCTGATATGGTGCGTGTTGCAGTGCCAAAGATGGAAGATGCTCTAGCACTACAGGCGATAAAAGAACAGGTTTCTTTGCCTATTATTGCAGATATACATTTTAATTACAAATTGGCACTTGAAGCTGCAAAATGGGTGGATTGTATCCGTTTTAATCCGGGTAACATTAACGATAAACATAAGATTAAAGAGATTGTAAAAGCGTGTCAAGAGCGTTCTCTTCCTGTGCGAATTGGTGTAAATGCAGGTTCGCTTGAAGAAGAGTTTGAAAACAAATATGGTGCAACAGCAGAGGGTATGGTAGCTTCGGCTGACTATAATATAAAGTTTTTAGAAGACTTAGGATTTACAGACATTAAAGTTTCTCTCAAAGCCAGTGATGTGGAAAGAACTGTAGATGCATATAGAATGTTACGGACTAAAAATGACTATCCTTTTCATCTAGGTGTGACAGAAGCAGGCACTATTTTTCATGCAACTATTAAATCTTCTATCGGCTTAGGTGCGTTACTTCTTGATGGTATTGGTGATACGATGCGCATTTCTATCACTGGAGAGCTGGAAGAAGAGATAAAAGTAGGTAAAGCCATACTCAAGTATTCTGGACGCATTAAAGAGGGGCTAAACATCATCTCGTGTCCTACTTGTGGTCGCATAGAAGCTGACCTAGTCAAAGCTGTGGCTGAGGTAGAGAAGCGCACAGCGCACATCAAAACACCTATGGATGTTTCCGTCATGGGCTGTGTAGTTAATGCCATTGGTGAAGCCAAACATGCTGATGTTGCCATAGCATATGGTAAAGAGGCAGGACTCGTGATGCTTAAAGGTGAAGTAGTCGCACGTCTTCCAGAAGAAGAGTTGGTCGATAGATTAGTGGAAGAGGTAGAGAAGTTTGCCGAGGAGA
Organism: Campylobacterota bacterium; assembly: GCA_013607775.1. GTDB lineage: Bacteria > Campylobacterota > Campylobacteria > Campylobacterales > Sulfurovaceae > Sulfurovum. The sequence goes on from VCAW01000227.1 coordinate 4,229, forward strand.
ATAAATAGTGGAAAACATGTATAATCTTAACATCGAACGTGCAGTCCTTTCTGCTGTTATCTTTGATCCTGAAACCTATGAAGAGATAGCGGCAAAACTCTCACCACATGATTTTTATTTGCCATTTCATCAACATATATTTAGAGCGATGGAAGAACTTAGTGCAGAAGAGAAACCACTGGATGATGAGTTTTTACGTGCGAAACTTACAAGCATGGGCAAGTTTGATGAAGTAGCGATGCTTGACATCCTCTCTGCAAATCCTATAAGTAATACTGCTGCGTATATGCAAGAGATCAAGGCAAAGTCCAGTAAACGTGCGTTGGCTACACTCGCAACAGAGATAAAAAAAGTCACGATAGAAGATGATTTACCTGCTGAAGAGATTATGAATCTTGTTGAGAAAAAACTCTATGAGATTACACAAAACTCAACTTCAGATTATTTTAGAGAATCTAAAGAAATCACCTTGGCAATGATGGCTGAGATAGAGCGTCTTAAGGCACTTGGTAATTCAAAACTCATCGGTACGGACACAGGGTTTAAAAATCTTAATGACAGAACGTCAGGGTTTGGTAAAGGAGATTTGGTCATCATCGCGGCAAGGCCTGCGATGGGAAAAACGGCACTGGTACTCAACATGGCACTTAAAGCCATAGAGCGTAATGAAGGGGTAGCTTTTTTCTCACTGGAAATGCCGGCCGAACAACTTATGCTTAGACTGCTTTCTGCAAAAACGTCCATACCTTTACAGGCACTTAGAGTAGGTGATTTGAGAGATGAACAGTGGTCTCAACTCAGTGCAGCGACAGATGACCTCGCAAGTAAAAAGCTCTTTGTAGATGATGGTGGGTATGCAACCATTCATCATGTACGTTCTAAACTGCGTAAACTTAAAACACAACATCCTGAAATCTCTGTGGCTATCATCGACTACCTACAGTTGATGTCTGGTGAAGGGAAAGAGGGAAGACAACAAGAAGTCTCTGAAATCTCTCGTGGGCTAAAACAGCTTGCCAGAGAGTTACAGATACCTATCGTGGCACTTTCTCAGCTCAACCGTGGGGTAGAGAGTAGGGACAATAAGCGTCCGATGCTTTCCGACCTTCGTGAGTCTGGAGCCATCGAGCAGGATGCCGATATTATCTTGTTTGTCTATCGTGATGATGTCTACCGTGAAGCACAAGAAAAAGAACGTGAGATGAAAGCCAAGGCTGAAGGTAAAGAGTATACTTCTGAGTTTAGAAAGAAATCTGAAGAAGATGCAGAAATCATCATAGGGAAACAAAGAAATGGACCTACGGGGACAGTGGAACTTGTATTCCAAAAGAACTTTACACGCTTTGTAGACAAAACCCATGCACCTGCTTTTGAAGTAGAGTATGAAGATGCGGATATCCCTATGCAAGAGGCTAACATTAATGTAGAGATGCCAAGTATCTAAATGTTCTTATGGGAATGGCATTAGAAAAACCTAAACTTTTTCCTCAGAGAAAAACGTTTTTTTGGTTTGTTTCTAGTGTCATACTTCTCATCATTCTACGGTTGATTTTTCTTTACCAAAATTATCAAGCATTTATCTCAAAACCTTTCTACTATACCAATGCAACAGTTATTACCTCTTATGAAAAAACAAAACATGATAAACGGTATCAAGTCTTAAAATTAAAAAGTGAAGAGGGCTTTACTTTTTATACAACAACGCACAGAAAAGAGAGTTTTAACCATAAGCGTTTACGTTTACAACTCTTCCCCAATGAAAGTATCTCTTTTAAAGAGTATCTAGGTACATGTTATATCAAGAGTAAAATCAAACATCAAGAGATACTACCCCTGACACAAAAAGAGACACTTCTTAGGTATGTCAATGCACAACACAAAAATGCTGCTTTGGCATCTTTTTATAATGCTATTTTCTTTGCAACACCTATAGATAAAAAATTACGAGATGAAATAGCACTTTTGGGAGTCAGTCATTTAGTTGCATTGAGTGGATTTCACTTAGGGATATTGTGGGGTTTGGTTTATGGTTTTTTTACTGTTGTTTTATAGACCGCTTCAGCAAAGGTTTTTCCCATACAGACATGCACTCTTAGATGTGGGAGTAGTGAGTATGTTATTGCTAGGTTTCTATGTTTGGTTTGTAGGGTATCCGCCTTCCTTGCTGCGTTCCTATGCTATGGTTTTGATAGGGTGGTCAGTATTGTTGCTAGGAATGGAACTTTTGAGTTTCACCTTTTTATCATCGGTCTTTTTGCTACTGGCTGTGATATTCCCCTATTTGTTAGTCTCACTCTCTTTTTGGCTTTCGGGTGCAGGGGTATTTTATATTTTTCTACTACTTCAGTACACCAAAGCGTCCAATAAATGGGTCATTACCTTACTCTATATCCCCATAGGGATATTTGTGTTGATGCTACCTATTGTCCATGCAGTGTTTCCTGTCACAAGTACATATCAGTTACTTTCTCCCATACTCTCTTTGCTTTTTATACCCTTTTACCCTATGGCTATCTTTTTGCATCTTATAGGTATGGGCAGTCTGTTTGATGAGGGGTTAATGTATCTGTTTACGCTTCCAAGTCAAGGGAGTGAACATCTTTTACCTTTATGGATGGTATCTGTTTACATACTACTTTCAATAGGAGCTATATGGCAAAAGAAGTTATTCTATATGCTACTTGCTTTGGCATTTATCTACGGGATGACACTTTTTATTTAAATCTTTTCTATATCTTCATCTTTATTGAGCAAGTCGCAGAACTTTAAACCATGGATAAAAATAGCCCAAGAGATGTAAATCCATAAAAAGAAAAAGAGTATGGTTGAGATGCTTCCATAGACAGAGGCATAGGTTTTGTTATGTACAACATAAAAGATGAAAGCACTTTTACTAAGGTACCAGATGAGAGAGGCGATAAAAGAGCTTATAAGCGCAGCTGAGACTTCTATGCGTATGTTTGCAGAGAGTTGGTAGGCAACATAAAACATCATCCATACGATGAAATAGGGTAGAAAACTATAGAGATGGATGATACTGGTTTTATCTAAGTAGCCTTGTATGAAAGAAGAGAGATAAAAAGAACTTGCCATCATCGTAGGAATGGTAATGACAAGGAGAAGATAGGTTTTAATAGCTTCCCATATATTACGTGAAGGTGTGTCAAAAATGTCATTGACGATGTAGTCATAGTTTTTAAAAAACATAATGGCTGCAAATGTGACATAAAATGCACCCATGTAGCCGAGTTTGTCAGAGTTTTCTATAAAGGTATTGATGTACTCCATAATGACTTTAGAGTCTGTAGGCATAAGATTTGAAAATATGAGTTTTTCTACTTTGTCGTAAACTGTGTTAAACACAGGCATCTTGGTAAAGATGGAGAGTATGATAACAAGTAGAGGGATGATAGAAAAAATGGTACTCCAACTTAGACTTGAGGCATAATGCCCAAGCTTATCATCAAAGAGATCTGTAAAAAAATCTCTTATAAAAAGGTAGTAATTTTTGAGTACTACACGAAGCTGGACATTTTTGTTCATATTGGAGGTTCCCTTTAGTTTGGTAAACCCATTTTCCCTGGATTTAGAATATTGTTAGGATCAAAAGATTTTTTAATATCTTTAAAAAGGGCTATCTCCATGTCCGTAAAAGCGATACCCATAAATGGTGCTTTGGATGTACCGATACCATGTTCCCCAGAGAGTGTACCACCCATATCTACCACCATTTGGAAGATCTCTTCAATGGCTTCATGCCCTTTGTGTAGTTCTTCTTCATTGCTTCCATCTACAACCATGACATTGACGTGAATATTCCCATCACCTGCATGACCAAAACAAGGCACTTTAAAGCCATACTTCTCACCGATAGCATAGATGTTTTTAAGTGCCTCAGGTAACATACTTCTAGGCACAGAGATATCTTCATTGAGTTTTTTATTACCAAAGATAGTAATAGAAGGTGAAGCATTACGTCTAGCATACCATAGTTCATTTCTATGTGCATCGTCATTGGCTACGATGAACGATTGGGCATTGTTCTCTTTAAAAGAGGCTTCGAGTGTTTCTAGTTGAAAAGCTACCTCTTCAGGCACATTGCCATCGACATCACCGATGAGAAGTGCACCGGCATCTGCAGGCAAGTCAATACCCAGTTTCTCTTTGAGTGCCTGTACAACCAAAGCATCCATAAATTCCATGGCAACTGGGTTTGCCTCTGAGGCTAAAGACTTAAAGACAGCATTCATCGCATCATCTACAGAAGGGAAAATACCCATGTAGCCTTTGGTAAATTTGGGTTTAGGAATGAGTTTAAGCGTAAGTTCGGTCAGTACAGCAAGGGTACCCTCGCTACCTATGAGAATACCTGCTGTGTTATAACCAGCTACATCTTTAATAGTACGTTTACCTGCACGGATAATGTCACCATTTGCACGTACAGCACGCAGTGCCATCACATAGTCTTTGGTAATACCGTATTTGGCAGCTCTCATACCACCAGCATTTTCAGAGACATTTCCACCTAATGTTGAGTACTCTTCACTTGCAGGGTCAGGTGGGTACATGAGTCCCATGGCTTCAACAGCTTTTTGTAAATCCATATTGATGACACCAGGTTGTACGACAGCCACCATGTTTTCTATGTCTATCTCCAAGATTTTGTTCATATGTTTTTCCATACCAAGCGTGATGCCCCCATTGGTAGGCAAGGCACCACCGGTAAAGCCTGAACCAGCTCCACGAGGGGTGATGACAATGTGGTGTTCATTACAGTAACTTAAAATGGCAGATACATCTGCTTCATCCCGAGGAAAAACAACTGTTTCAGGCTCAAAACGTGTACGTGTAGCATCATAAGAGTAGGCGATGAGGTGTGCTTTGTCTGAGTATACATTCTCTTTGCCAACAAGTGTTTCAAAGTATTTAATATGCTTTTTGTCCAGCATTAAAGTGCTCCAACCATGTTGTAGTAATCTCCTACAGAGTCACTGCCAAACCAGCCACTCTCAAGTTTGTCAAAACGCATATAGAATGGAAATTGTCCTTTTGCAGGGAGATTAGATATAGACTGCTGTGCAACAATTTTACCTGAGATAGCATCCATCAAGGCTATAGTGTCTTTGCGCACAATGCCGATAAGACCAATTTGGTATTTTCTTGCAAATATGGCAAGATTTTCTTTGGTGGGTTTACCTTCACCTTCTACAGAAAGGTAGAGTGCAAACAGATCAGGGTGGATCCATTTTTTATGGTATTTTTTTGTAATTCGGGCATAGGTATCTGCATCTGGTGCGAGAAGCAGTACATTGTTATAGAGATAGCCACCTATGACCTTGTCTCCACGTTTTACCGGTGTGTTGATGGTAGGGAGTTCATCGTGGTGGATGACATCTGCTGAAAGTAATACATTAGAACCGTCAGAGGCTGTTTGTGTAATACGTGAAGTAATGGCTTCAAGACCATTTGCATAGGAGTGAATAACCACACCACTCATACCATTGGCAGGGAACGCTTTTTTTAGGTGAATGGTTTTACCATCAACTGATTGAATGGAAGTATGAACTGTTGAAGGAAAAAATCCTGCAACAAGAGGAAGTGAAATGAGTGCTATAAGAGCTATTTTTCGCATAGCTATCCTTTGTATAATATTTGGGACTTCTTGCAAAATTTATACATGATTATGCTCTTTATTGCACATCATCTTTCATGAAGTAGTCTCTTGACTTAGCTATGGCTATGCCTTTGACCCTACTTCATAAAATCTAATGCACACTAAAAAGCATAATCATGTATAAATTTTGCAAGAAGTCTATTGTCTTGATTATACAAACAATATAGTAAAAGTTTAGTGAAGCCCCCAAATAACGAAATAGAAAAA
>VCAW01000228.1 GCA_013607775.1 Campylobacterota bacterium
GAAAAATGTTACTTATGGTTATAAATGGAACAAGGAGGAGTTAACCGACTAGCCCACTTAGTTGATTGTTGGGTTTGAATTTGCAAGCGGTTATACATACTTACTTTTACTTTTAGGGTCAGGCGTTGAATATCTACTTTTATTATACTATACTACACCTATAAGGAAGAAAAATGTCAAGAAAACCACGCATAGACCTAGCAGGTTATCATCATGTTGTAAATAGAGGTGTGAACCGTGCAGACATATTTGAGACAGATGCTGACTATGAGATGTTTTTGAAGATTGTTTGTAAGGCATGTAGGGCATATAGGGTTATTTTGCATGACTATTGTTTGATGACAAATCATTTTCATTTACTTGTAGAGACTGAACTGGAAAATCTTTCTCTTTTTATGAAGCACATTAACTCCAACTATGCCATATATTTTAACAAAAAGACAAAACGTACTGGACATTTCTGGCAAGGTAGATTTTACTCTCGGTATATTTACAATGAAGCATATTATTATACGCTCATACAATACATAGAGCAAAACCCCGTAGAAGCAGGCATCGTAAATGAGGTTGGAGAGTATCCCTATACACTAGGCTCTGTCATTATGAATAAAAACAAACCCGTAGCCTGTGCTAACAAGTCGAAACTTTTAAAAGAGCTAACTTACGAGAATGTGTAAGAGATGATAGGTGTAACTTTAGATGATGAAGCGTTAAAAGTATTAGATGAGATAAAAATGCAAAAGGTTGTAGTTTCACATGACATAAAAAGAGTTGCAAGGACGAAAGAGTTAGATAGCTATTTCTCAAAAGAGAAAGATAAGATAAAAAGAAATACTGCTATAATCCAAGCTATAGAAGATGGATATACACAAGCAGAGGTAGGCAAGCATCTTGGTTTGTCTAGATCGGCTGTGAGTAAGATAGTAAAAAGTGTATATTCAACGCCTGACTCTAAAAGGAAATAGATGTTAAAAGAAGAATTTTTAAAAGCTTTGATAGCTGAAGATGTAGGAAGAGGGGACTTGTTTGCACGTATTAGTACTTCAAAGCCTATACGAGCATATATTATTGCAAAAAGTGATGGGGTGTTTGCGGGGCAGGAGTATGTAGCGACATTTGCGAAGATGTATGATTTGTCGTTAGAGTGGCATGTGCATGATGGTGAAAGATTTAAAAAAGGTGAAAAATTACTTTTTATCTCTGGTGACTCAAAAATGATTCTCTCTTTGGAACGTTCTATACTTGACATGGTTTTACATGCTTCTTCCATTGCTACGCTCACAGCACAGTATGTTGAAGCCATAAAAGATACAGAGGTAAAACTACTCGATACGCGTAAAACAAGACCACTGCTTCGTGCCTTTGAAAAGTATGCAGTACGTTGTGGTGGAGGCATTAACCATCGTATGGGCTTGGATGATTGTCTTATGCTAAAAGACACACATCTTAAAACCATAGATGATTTGGATGCTTTTATGAAAGAAGTACGCCAAAAGATACCATTTACTTCCAAAGTAGAGATAGAGTGTGAAAGTATAGAGATGGTAAAAAAGGCAATGAAAGCAGGTGCTGATATTGTCATGTGTGACAATATGACTCTTGAAGAGACTAAAGCAGTGGTAGTCTATAGAAATGAAAACTATCCTCACATTTTACTAGAAGCATCAGGAAATGTGACTTTAGATACCATAAAAGAGATTGTGACTACGGGGGTAGATGCTATTAGCTCAGGTTCTGTGATTCATCAGGCAAATTGGATTGATTTGTCTATGAAAGTAGAAGCATAAGTTTGAAGTAATACATCGTTAATAAAATTAAGATAAAGTTCCACATCATCTGAAAGGCATAAATGACAGCAAAACAACTTCCTTTTGAGGATGTGAGAGAGAAACTCCACAATGCAAATACTATTACTATCCTTTCTCATTTAAATCCTGATGCAGATACTTTGGGTACAGCATTGGGCATCTATGCTCTACTAAGTAAAGATAAATCTAAGCGTGTTGAGGTAGTCAATGCTTCTACCTCTTTACCTCAGTATTTAGATTTTTTACCTCATTTCAAAAAAATAAAACATAAAATGGACTATACGGATAGTTTGATTATCTCTTGTGATTGTGGGAGCATCGATAGATTAGGTTTTTCTTTAGAAGGAAGAGAAATTTTAAATATTGACCATCATCATAGCAATACTCGTTATGGCAGTATCAATGTGATTTTGCCTGAACATGCCTCTGCTTCGCAGGTAGCATATGCTCTCTTTGATGGGATGTATGATGTTTGTGAAGAAGCAGCAACATGTTTTTATGCTGCCTTATTGTCTGATACAAGGCACTTTACAACAGCTACAGTTAATGAAGAGGTTTTTTCTGTGGCAAAATCTTTGGTTTCAAAAGGTGCAAAGCCTGATGAGATTGCATACCATTTTACGCAAAGAAAACCTTTAGCATCTGTACGTATTTTAGAAAAAGCACTCGCTTCTTTAGTCTTACATAAGGAAGCTAAAATAGTATCTTTGAGTGTAACAAAAGAAGATATTTTGGCTTCTGGAGCAGCGGTACCTGACATGGAAGGTATTGTCGATTATGGGCGTTCTCTTGTGACTGTGGAGATAGCTATATTTGCTATGGAGTTAGAAGATGGCATACGTATCTCTTTACGCAGTAAAAGTGCGGATGCTTCTAAAATAGCTTTGGCATTGGGTGGCGGTGGACATAAGGTTGCAGCTGGTTTTACATTGAAACAATGTAAGTTACAAGAAAGTATAGATACAATTCTATCAAAGATAGACGATTTAGGGTTAATTAAATGAGACAAAGAAACAGTAAAAAACGTGGTAGTAAATTTGTAGTCATAGCGTTGCTATTGCTAAGTATAGCAGGTGCAGGGTATGTCTACACTGCACCTGAGTTTGAACGTGAAAAACCAACTGTCGAGAGCCAGGATAATCTTTTTTGGAATAGAAAAGATCCCCTTAAAGTAGAACTCAAAGACAATATAGGTCTGAAAAGTTTTGAATTGACTTTGAGTGATGGTGTAAAAAGTATCATTGTTGGACAAGGTACATTTGAAGCCAATACAAAAGAGAAGACACTTTTAGTCAAATACCCTAAAAGCAAAGTCTTAAACCCAAAGGCAAAAAGACTCACCTTAAAAGTAACGGTAACCGATAAGAGTCTTTGGAATTTGATGCAGGGAAATACCAATGAAAAAATCATTGATATTAATGTGGATTATAAAAGACCCAATGTAAATATTTTGGCAAACTCTTATAGTATCACGCAAGGTGGTTCAGCATTGGTTGTTTTTCAAGCACAAGACGAAAACCTGGAAAAGCTCTATATTGAGGCAGATGGTGAAAAATTTAAAGTACAACCTTATAAAAAAGAAGGTTATTATGCAGCACTTATTGCATGGCCATTTCAACAAAATGACTTTAAAGCAAAAATCATAGCTGTTGATGCAGCAGACAATAAACGTATGGTAGATATACCTTTTTATATAAAACAACATAAATACCGTGTTTCATGGATACAGGCAAGAGATAAATTTATCGATGGGAAAATCACAGACTTGGCTTCTAGTAATCCAGACTATGCAAGTATTGATGATAGAATTGACAAACTAAGAGCAATTAATGAAACCATGCGCTTAAAAAATGAAGAGTTAATACATTCTCTTAGCAAATCCCTCTCTTCTGATACTCTAGAGAATTGGAAAATACAGAAGTTTTACCCACTTAAAAATGGAAAAAGAGTTGCAAGTTATGGTGATGAACGTCATTACTATTATAAGAGTAAAAACAATGAAGTATCTCACTCCTATCATGTAGGATACGATTTGGCAAGTACAAAAATGGCGACAATAAGAAGTTCCAATGCAGGTAAAGTAGTGTATGCAAGTGACAATGGTATTTATGGAAATATGCCTATGATAGATCATGGACTTGGACTCTATACACTTTATGGACACTGTTCTCAACTTCTTGTGAATGAAGGTGATGAGGTAGATGCAGGGCAGGCTATCGCAAAAACAGGTATGTCAGGATTGGCACTTGGTGACCATCTACATTTTGGTATGTTGGTACAGGGTATCGAAGTAAGACCTGTTGAGTGGTTTGATCAAAGTTGGATTAGAAAAAATATAGACAATGTCTTTAAAGAAGCAGATAAAATTATCAAAGGGCAATAATTCAAAAATTTTGGAGAATTTAGTCTAATACCCAAATAACGAAATAGAGATTCATCAAACTAGATAATTTCGTAAAATAGTTCAACTAGCTAAAAAATAGAGAGCTATTACACTGAATATGTTGCAAATTATTAGAAATGCTATATTCCTAAACT
>VCAW01000229.1 GCA_013607775.1 Campylobacterota bacterium
CCCAATCCATTGCCGTCTGCATGGATTATGGCAATTTTACCATTGCTGTTTGATAGTTCCGATATGAGTTCACATTTAACTTGATTTTCATATTTATTAAGCTTTTGAATGGTACTTTTGTTTCTATGCTCCCCATATTTTCTTTCATTGTATTGCGGTCTGCTACTCTTGGCATCTAGCTTCAGGATATTGATATGTTTATCTAAAGGAATGACAGCTTTGTTTCGTTGTTCGTTTATCTTTTGTTCCAATATAGGTCGATTGGATTTAATGGCTTCATCTTTAGTATCATCTATTTCTACTAAAGCCTGTACTACAGTAATACCATAGGCTTTTTGCATAATGTCTTTTATAAAACTCATTACAATGTTTTTTGCGTCATCTGCACTATCAATAACCAAGCGTATATTCCCCGCAGCCGCCAATAAAACTATGGGTTTTTCAGTAAGACTATAATCTTCTTTAAACTGATCATCTTTTACTTGAGACTCAATCTCTTTAATGATCTCGCTCGCACCTATGATTTCCTTGAGTTCACTGCTTGCAAAGATATAGCCCTGTATCCCCTTAATACTCGCCCCATATAAATATGCCATACATCCTCCTCATTTATAAGCTATGGTCTATTTTATCAAAATGAATTTAAACTATATTAGCAACAAAAGAAGTAATATTGTTATGTTTAAGAACTTAATATACTAATCGGATAATACCTTGTCCTTTAGCTACTTTATTGCCAAGTGCGAGTATTTCTCCATACTTAAGTAACTCAAAACTCTTCTCATCCAAATTCATGATAACCAATTGACCCGTAACACCCAAAAGTGGTACGTCAGTATTTTGATCATTACTATGTGTTTTTTCATGAAATATTTTTAACTCCGATGAGATAAGTGTATAGCTTGGTGTATACTTTAACGAAGATGTATCTTGCTTCCCTATTTCAAAAGTACGTTTTCGTCTATGTATAGACAACAGTATATCATCTAGTTTGATGGAGCGTTTAAAATTGCCTTTATCTTTTATGTATAGTGGTGTTACTATTTCTATGGCTATATCTTTGATATGCTTATCTATAGTAATCTTTCGAGGAAGTACTTTAAATACTTTAAGATGATTTCTTTCATCATACACCAGTCTGTTTCCATTTAAATAAATTTCACTACGAGGAAAAGAGAGGTTGTCATCGGTTGTAGTTTTAGCTTGAAGCATATATTTTAATGCCGAGAGTAAAGGACGCAAAGGTATGGTAACATCAAAAATAAATATACCAAAGTCATACGTTTTACTATATAACTTTGCATCAATCCTAAATGGTGGAGGAACATTTCCTTCTTTGTTGTATAGTTTTTCATACAAACATGTTGATGTGAAGGTACATTTCGTACAATCATACGAGGGTTCAACACAAGTTTGGTTTTTTTAAAAATATCCATATACACCACGTATCGTAGAACTTATAAGAGATGCTTTTGGTTTAATGTTGCTGTTTACTTTTACTTCTATATGATGATATTCCAACTTATTCTCTCCCCCTTTGCTTCATTTAAATATTATTAGTCTCAATCTTCTGAAATAACTGTACACAAGACTTATACTTCATCACATCAAGCTCAGAGCCAAAAATATCTAAAAGAGACATACCTTTATGCGATTGTACAGCCTCCATACACTCACACAGTCTAGACCCAAGTATAGGATGCTCCCAATAAGCCTTAGCTTCAGTTAGTCCACTAATGGCAAAGCGTTTTGCTACAGAACCCATACCCACCTTAGCAGTCTGAGGAAAGGTATACCGCATCCAATGATTTCTCTTTTTTCCTGCTTTTAGCTCAGCCAATGCCTTGTCATACATTAAACCTTGGGCATCTATGAAGTGTTGTAGGTTGTATGGGTCATTAAGCATAATTTTTTCCTTAAAATATGTACAATATCTATATCTAGTACTATGACTGTCTTTACAATATGGTATAAACAATTTCAGTATGCATACTTTTTTCTATAATCTCTTTTATACTAAGGTTTTCAATATCTATTTTCATAAACTCTTCTATAGTAGATATATTGGCTTCAGCTATTTTTCTTAAAACAATACCCCTGTATGCTTTTGCCCAATGACTTACCACTTTCCCATTTTTGATAAATTTTAGTGTAGTATATGGAGAGGTTGGTTTATAAAACTTGTTGTAAAACCCTGCACACAAGTCTAAATAATGTTCTGGAGAGAGTAGTTCATTAAGAGCAGGGGTAAAATGCTCATTATAAAACTTCTCAGGAGCTAACCCTGCAATCTTTTCTCTTTGCTTAAGCTTGTAGTCTGGTAAGCCATTATCTCCAGCTAAAAGCGGACCAAATAAGTTAGAAAATATAATTACATTGTTATCGATATAATCTTTTTCAATATCTTTCATAGACGCATACTTTAGATAATCATAAGCCACACCATCATATCTCTCGATAGCTTTCATGGTACTTCTATTAAAAATATCATTGGAATAATAATCTACAACATCTTTATTCTTAGTACCGAGTTGTCAAGTTTCACCACGTTGTACCATTCCAAAAGCAATATCTTGAAACACATGAGGTAAAATCTTAAATATTTC
>VCAW01000230.1 GCA_013607775.1 Campylobacterota bacterium
CTATCTGCATTCATCAGAGTCTAAAGCTTGTTACCTGACAATAGGTATCAAAAATGTAAGAAAAGAAAGTAGGTTTAGACGCTAAACAATAAAACACGGAGAAAAAATGAAGATTTATTAGAAATTGAGATAAATTATCGATAATCGTACCTTTGAGAGATTTTTTTAATCTCTTAGTTTGGCATAATTAAGAATTAGTTGATTGTTGGGTTTGAATTTGCAAGTGGCTCGTAAGTATAGTAATTTTCACTACGTTCATCAATGTGCTGTAGGTAAAGGAATAAAAGAGAAAGAAAGAAAACAAAAAAAAGTAATAGTATCATCACCCCGTCAATACGGTTTTTTATACGACTACTCCATGCTTCCATTGATATCCTTTACTATCTCTGGAAGCTCACCTGTTAATGACTGTAAGAAACTCACAATATCTCGTAATTCTTCTCCATGTATACGACGACCAAGCTGATATTTAAACATTAGATTAACCACTTCTTTTAAGGAACTGGCTCGTCCATCATGAAGATAAGGTGCAGTTAGCGAAACATTACGTAAAGATGGAACTTTGAAGACATATTTATCTTCTTCTTTATGTGTAATAGCATATCGTCCCAACTCCTTACTTTCTGTGTCACCATAAATACCAAATTTATTATAAAGGTTGCCTCCAATATTTATACCGTTATGACAAGCGATACACCCTTTTGTTTTAAAAAGCATATATCCTTTTATCGCTCTTTGACTAATAGCTTTTTTATCTCCACGTAAATATTTATCAAAAGGCGCATTAGGCGTAATAAGTATTTTTTTCAAACTCCGAAAGTGCATCTGCCAAATTATTTTTTGTAATACCATCACTGTAAATAGCATTAAATGCATTTACATATGCTCTATTGGCTTTTAAATCTTGGAGTGCTTTTTCAACGGTATTTCCCATTTCAACAGGGTTAGCAATAGGTTGAAGAGATTGGTCTTTTAAGTCTTTGGCACGTCCATCCCAAAATTGTCTAAAATTATAGACCGCATTATAGACAGTAGGTACATTAAAGTATCCCTTTTTACCATCTATACCTGCTGTGAGTTTTACTGTAGATGCACCATTGTATGTAAGGTCATGACAACTCATACAGGAGAGTGTCTTATCTTTGGAGAGTATGGGATCTTAACTTTCGCACCTAAATAATACATAAAATTCACCTCAAAACCTCTTAGTGGCAAGTGACCAGGCAAGTGCACACGCTGATTGCTTTATAGCCCTTGATATCACAAAATATTCATGAAACAAACACCCATAAAAAGCCCTAT
>VCAW01000231.1 GCA_013607775.1 Campylobacterota bacterium
ATATCGATCTGTTTAATGAATACATGGCGGATTGGCTCATTGCTTACAACACTGTTATTCCTCATCATTCACTTCAAATGAAAACTCCTGTAGAATATCTTATTCAAAATCATCATGAGTGCCATATGTTATGGACTAATACAATTAGTAGAATATTGTATCTATTTATGATAAAATTGCATATGTTATACATATCAATATAAAGTCTAAATGATGGATTTTCTACTCAAAAAATTTATTTCTCTCTTTATCATGCCATTTCCATTAGGTATGATACTGCTTTTAATTGGTATAGTATTGCTCTTTAGAAACAAACGTATTAAAGCTAGTTTTGTTTTGAGCCTTAGTTTTTTATGGCTTTTTGTCATCTCATACTCCCCTTTTGCCAATGCTTATCTATATCAGTATGAAAATACCTACCCTGCCTTGCAACAGGCACCTCAAGATATTGCATATATTTATGTTTTAGGTAGAGGACATCATACTGATGCATCACAACCCATCACATCACAAAACCATGAAGTATCTGTAGTCAGACTGAGTGAAGCCATACGTCTTTACCATCAGTTGAAAGAACAACCTACTATCATTGTCTCAGGATATAGTGGACTCTATGACCCTACAACAGGTGCACAGATGCAAAAAGAACTTGCCATAGCTCTGGGTGTTAAAGCGGAGAATCTTCATCTTGAGCCTCAGGCAAAAGATACACAAGAAGAAGCTGAAGCTGAGAAAAAATACATTGGTTCTAAACCTTTTATACTTGTAACTTCTGCTTCACACATGCCACGAGCTATACAGTTTTTTAAACATGAGGGTCTTATGCCTATAGCTGCACCTACCAACCACTTAGCGCAAATCAAGCACACTCACTATACAAACTTTTTTGATGTACGTGCCTTACGAAAAACTGACATGGCTTGGCATGAAATGTTAGGTCTATTGTGGCAGAAGATAAAGGGGATTTCATGAGTTTTAACGGTTTTCCAAAAGAGGGATTAGACTTTCTCGACAACATCATCATAAACAACTCCAAAGAGTGGCTAGATGACCATAGAGAAGCGTATGAAAAGTACATCGTTGCACCCAATATTGCCTACGTGGAAGAGATGGGTGAATATTTGCAGATACTTGTGCCCAACATTCATGCTATACCCAAGGTAAATAAATCACTCTTTCGCATCTACCGTGATGCACGGTTTCATAGACTAGATCCTATAAAGGAACGTATAGGCATCATCTTTTGGCAGGGAGCGACACACAGAATGCAAAGTGCTTCTTTTTATATGCACTATGACCCTTTTGAAGTGTTTGTGGCTACAGGCATACGTAACTTCAAGCCACCCCTACTTGCCACCTACAGAGAATACATCAAGAACGACACTAAACGAAAAGAACTACACAACATACTTGAAACACTCAAAACAAAAGGCTATGAGATAGCTGAGCCAAAATATAAGAAATTTCCCAGAGGCTTTGAAGAGTATGTTGATGCACCACATGCCTACTTGGCAAAGTATGGGGCGATGTACGCGTACAAAACATTTAAACCTGACAAAACGTTTCACTCTGAGAAAATCATTGACCGTAACTTTAAAGTGTATGAAGATATGCTGGACTTACATCAGTGGGTGTATGAACTTACCTGTGTTACATAATATATCTACACACTAGTTACACAGAAAATAACTATAGTTATACAGTGACACAGAACTCCTTGTGAGTTTAATATCGTAGGAGGTTGTCATGAGACATCATGTTGTTATTTTAGGTGGAAGTTACGCAGGCATTGCAGCGATGCGACGACTAAGTAAATCCTCAAAACTTAGTATAACACTGATAGATCAACATCCTTATCATTTTTTACAGACAGAGGGCTACGAACTGATTTCTAGTAACACTTCCTTTGATGAGAGCATCGTAAACTTACCTTCTTTATGTTCAAACTACGATAATGTCACTTTCAAACACCATACCGTTACTTCTATAGACAATCAAAAAAAATAGTACATCTTAATGATGGTCAAATAGCGTATGATACCCTTGTCATTGCTCTTGGTAGCGTAACAAAACGTTTTGAATGTGCTCCAAATGTCTATAACTACTCCTTTGGAGCAAAAAGCCTCCGTGGTGCGCTGAAACTACACCAATTTTTTCAGCATGAACTCTACAGAAGACTCGAGTCTGCCAAACAGGCAAAAGAGAACTTCAACATTGTCATTGGTGGAGCAGGACTGTCTGGTGTTGAGATTGCAGCAGGCATGCAACATTTTTTCAACAGATATTACCGTAGCAATACCCTCTCCTGTGCCACACTAAATATTCACTTGATTGCCAGTAGAGAAACTGTTTTACATGGTATGCAAAAACAGATTATACATATAGTAACAAAGCGCCTAAACAAATTGCGTGTCAATATACATACACAAACACGTATCTCACACATTCATGAACATGAAATCACCCTGACAAATGACAAAGTGATACCTTTTGACTTTATGATATTTGCAGGAGGGACTATCGCTGCACCATGTTTAGAAACACTCGCTTTACCCAAAAATAAAAAAGGACAGCTACTTGTAGATGATTATTTACGCAGCCAAAAAGATGAAAATATCTTTGTGATAGGTGATTGTGCACTTCTAACCAATACAAAAGGAGAAATACAACCTCCTACTGCACAAACGGCAGAACAAAGTGGTGCTGCAGCAGCAATCAATATTTTACGCATGACAGAGAATAAACCTCTAAAAAAAGCACATATTCAAATCAAAGGTTTGGCTATTGCATTGGGAGGTACCTTTGCGGCAATTAGCATTGGAAAATTATATTTTTCTGGTTACCCTGCATACCTTATAAAAAAATTGACTGAAAAAATATATAAGTGGCCACTATGGTGGAGTGCAAATCAAGGCTTTAAAAAAATAGAAGCGTGTGAGATTTAAAGGTCTATAGCGTACTTTTTAAGCGTTTCAAGGTCTATAAGTTCAAGCATTTTTATATGTGTTGCATGTATAAAAATCTTTGGTGCCATACCATCATGGACAGCTTTTACAAAAGAGTGTCCACCCAGACACCAACTCTGTCCAGGTTTAACACCTGCAAAGTTATACTGTGGCATAGGTGTAGAGAGGTCATTGCCCACCTTTTTTGAGTATGCCAAAAATTCTTCTGTCGCATAAATGCACACAGCATGTACTGCAGGGTTATGGTCACCGGTATTACAAGAGCCGTCTCGGTGAAACCCTGTAAGTGGTTTGAGTGAGCAAGGCTCCAAAGGTTCGCCTAAAACGTTGATTGATTCATCCATAGTATTCTCCATTATCTAGGAGTTATTATATCTGAATTATAAATAGGATGTAAAAAAGTAGTTAGAAATAAAAAAGATTTATTTTAAGTGTAGCTAGAAGATACGAGACAAGAGGTGTTCCTCTTATCTCAGTAGATTATTTTGCAGTAATTTGTGTAGCGATAGCGTCCATATCAGCATCACTAAGTGCTGCAACTTGACCTTTCATTACACCTTTCATTGCTCCACCGTAAGAACCATCTTTGTATCCTTTAAGTGCTGCAACGATATTTTCTTTAGTCATATCTTTAACGATTTTAGACTTACCAAGTGCTGCTTTTTCAAAGTTAGCTCCGTGACATCCTACACATGCTGCTGTGTTTGCTGCGAATGCAGATGTTGATGCTAATCCTACGATTGCCATTGTTACTAATGTTTTTTTCATGTTGTACTCCATATAATGTTTTTTAATACAAGTCATTATATGTACTTAACTTAAATAAATCAAGTATGACGCCTAAAATTAGACTATTTTGGAGTAAAAACGTCATTTTTCCAAATTTATCACTTCTCAACATCACTCTTATTTATGAAAAAAGTCACTTTATTTTATGAATAAACCAATCAAAGGTACCCACCATCGTAATCACTTCATTTACATCTCTAAGTTCCACTGTTATACTGATACCTGCTATTCCTTTTCTTTCAAGTTGTATTAGAAACTTCTCTTTAACACTATCATCCAATGTCGCTGTAGCATAAATGCTTGTAGTCGCAGGATTTTTATACTTCACCGATGAGCCACGCAGTACTCCAGCTACTTTACCCACTAATTCTGGGAACTCCTGCTGTAGAAATAAACCAGACTGTGTCTCTGCCAATGTAAACTGTGCAGAAGCATGAATGCTTTGTATATGGTTTTGCACTACTACTTTAGGAGCAAGTTTCAAAATACTCTTAGCTTTATATTCTATGCCTATATGTTTTGCAAACGGTATTTGTGTCACGTCCATGTCAATCCTTACTATATGCTTTTATAACTTTAGAAAAGCGAAACAAAAAGGCTCCATGGTCTACTGCATCTAATATGTCTGCATCAGTCCAGTCTAATATTTTTAATGCGTCTATGACAGTAGCAGTAAAATCTTTAGGTTCATAGAGTGCTGTCATCACTGCATCAAAAAGTGCTTGATGTCTTTCATCTAGTGGTAATACTTTTTTTGTACCTTCTAATGCCTGCAATTGTTCTAGTGTGTATCCTTTAGCCAAAAGAAAAGCCTTGTTTAGGTTTATACAGTAAGTGAAGCCATTATCACTCGCTACAGTGTATCTAAGAAAAGTGAAGAAATCACTCTCTATATGCGGATGAGAAGTAAGATAGTTTATCTCTTCTAAAAACATCTTAAAACGTGTAGGGTTGATGGTAGCAAAGAGTTCAAAGTGTGGTGGAACATGCCCTAACTTCTGTCTAATGCCTCTTAAAAGCACTTTCATCTCACTGTTTGGATTGGGTTCTATCATAAACATATTATACTCCATAAGTAAATTAGACTATTTAGTCTAGTCATAGTGTAAAAGAATTTAACTTAAAATAGACTGATTAGTCTATTTGTTATATGCTGCTAATGTGTTGAGTATGAATTTACTATGTTTAATGAAGTGTTGGGAAGAAGACAAAGAGGGAGAAAGAGACAACACTCCCCATGTACTCTCTAGTATATATGCAGCTAAATCCTTCGCAGGAAGTGTCTCTTTAAACTCTCCATCCTCAATGCCTTTTTGTAGTAACAAAGCTAAGTTATCCTGCATCTGCACTACCCGAGTACTTAAAAGTGTGTCAAATGTCTCATCCACAGGTGAAAGTTCTACCATAAGTCTATAGAGTGGGCAACCATAGGTAATGAGTGGCTTGTTTCTACTCATACCAGCAAAGGTGCCTCGCAAAGCATCCATTACCGTTGCCCCCTCTTTTCTATCAAAATCAAAAAAAAGCTCCATCTTAGGAAAAAGCCGTTCCTTCACCATCGCCAGAACAAGCTCTTTTTTACCCTTAAAGTGATGATACATCGAACCTTTTGGAATACTTGCCTTTTTTAGTATAGTATCTACAGACGTAGCGGTATAACCATGTATATAGACCTCATCAAAGGTAATGTCTAAGAGTTTTTCTCGTGTGGGTTGTTTTTTAGTCATAAGCGATTATACGATTATTTTACTGTCTATTCTTTGACCGTCTTTGACCGTCTTCTTTCCCGCTTTCATCCAACCATTTTCTATACCACCTTTAAGCTCATAGACATTTTCAAAGCTCATACTCACAAGTCCTTGACCTAAAGATTTACTACGGTTGGCATGTGCGCAGTAGATGAGTATCGGCTTTTTTGTCTTTTACCAAATGTCCAAGGTCAAAAAACCATTGCGCCAAATCTGGCTGACCATTAGGCATAAAAAACATCATCTTATGCACACCCTCTATGATACCTGTCTGTTTCCACTCCATCGGGGTACGTATGTCTATCGTCGGGTATCCCTTTGCCATAAGCTTGGCAAATTCATCTGCATCTACTGTTTTGAAATCTGCAAAGAGCACAGTGCTCAATAATCCTATTATTAGGAGCCACTTGCAAATTCAATCTTGGCAAACAGCTAATATCTCCTCATAACAATTTTTGAGTTTAAAAAAATTCTATGAGGAATTAAACCCAATAATTTATCTCACTTTTGCTAAATTTCTATAAATTTGTCATTTTTACTCCATACTTTATGGTTTGGTGCCTACAATTTCTTTGTTTTTTACGTT
>VCAW01000232.1 GCA_013607775.1 Campylobacterota bacterium
TGGACACTTTTTATCCTCTATTTGGAAGGTGTATTATAGCTAAAAGTACGGTGTATAGGGCTTTTTATGGGTGTTTGTTTCATGAATATTTTGTGATATCAAGGGCTATAAAGCAATCAGCGTGTGCACTTGCCTGGTCACTTGCCACTAAGAGGTTTTGAGGTGAATTTTATGTATTATTTAGGTGCGAAAGTTAAGCTGGTCTTCTTTGATAGGCTTACGTAAGAAGTCATTTGCACCGTTGTCAAAGACTTCTGTTTTACGTGTATCATCTGTTGAGAGCACGATAACAGGTATATGTGCATTTGACATATCTGATCTGAAAATCTTTAAAAACTCTATACCATCTACGATAGGCATCATGATATCTAGTAAAATAAGATTTACATCTGTCTCTTTTTTGAGCTTATCTAAGGCATCAGAGCCATTTTCCGCTTCTATTACTTCTGTTACACTCGCATTCTTTTTAAAAGTGTATGCAAAAGTTTTCTGTTGATGAAATCATCATCAACAAGTAATACTTTTAGTCCCATATTTTTTATCCCCTGTACTTAGTAATTATATTTTCAATCTCTTCTTTGCTTGCTGTACTGGCGATTGTCTCACCTTTTTGTACATGAACCTCTTGAGGATTTTTGCTATCACATGATGAAATTATAGCTACATTTTCATGGGAATTGCTGATACCTTCAGTGATAAGCTTCACATCGGTAAAGACAAAGTCATACGCATCTGTGTTTAGCGCACTTTCAAGTGTACTGACATCATCTAAAATATCATATGTGTATCCAAGATTATCAAGTACTTTTGCCAGTACTCTACGTGCTAGTACAAACTTTTTAGCAATTAAAATCTTCTTCTCTTCACTGTGTGCTTCCTCTTCCATCTCTGGCATAACTAAGTCTTCTATATCATTTAGTGCCACACTGTCTTCATCTGTTGCAACTTTTGCAGGTGTTTCTTCGATGACAGGTGATGGTTCAACGATGTTTTCAGATGCTTGTGCATCTTCATTAGGAGTTTCCTTTGCCGGACCTGTTTTATGTCCCAAGAATTTATTGAGGATATAAAGTAATTCTGTCGTCTCGATAGGTTTTGTAATATACTCATCCATACCTTCTGCTAAGAATCTTTCTCTATCACCTTTGAGTGCATTGGCAGTCAGTGCAACGATAGGAACGTGTGCCAACTCTTCATCTTCTTCATAATCTAATATCTCATGGGTCGCTTCGATACCATCCATAACTGGCATCTGAATATCCATAAAGAGTAGATCGTAGTTACCTGAACGACGTTTTTCGAAGGATTCAAGTCCATTATTTGCGATGTCAACAGTAATACCATGCTCTTCTAAGATACGTTTGATGAGCTTCTGGTTAATAATATTGTCTTCTGTAATCAAGACATGTGCATTAAATTTCGTCTGTTGTACGGCAAGTGTCTCTTCTACAAGTTTTGGTGTAGTATCAGCAGAACTACTAAGTGCTGCTTTTAATTTAGTGAGAGTCACTGGTTTAAAGATGACATTACTTTGTTCAAGTCCCAACTCTTCCACTTTATTACGGCTAGTAACATTGGCAATAACAATCAGTTTAGATTTATCCATATGATGGATGGCATCCATGATATTTTGTTTTGCTTTATCAATGTCAATCCAGAAGTTTTTACATACATTATTGTTATCTAAATCTTTTAAATCTCCAATAGACTCAAAATGTTTCACTGATGGACCAAAGTACTTGAAGTACTCTTCAAGGTAGTTATCTAACTTCGTTTGAATATCTTGCTCATATTTACCAATAGTTAAATCACTAAAGGCATGTGCGTAGTTTACTTCTGTTGAAGCAACTTCTTCAAGTGGAAGTGAGAAGAAGAATGATGTTCCATGGTCTTTTGCACTTTCAAGTTCAAGAAGTCCACCCATAAGCTCAACAAATTGGCTGGAAATGGTAAGTCCAAGACCTGTACCACCATATTTTCTAGTAACCGATACATCGGCTTGGGAAAAGGCATCAAAAATACGAGATTGTTGGTCTTTGGTCATACCAATACCATTATCTTGTACTACAAATTTAATTCTATTTGTACCGTTCTCATCTTCTGTTTTTGTGATTTCAAGATTGATTTCTCCACCGTACGATGTAAATTTAACCGCATTGGAAAGAAGGTTAATAACAATCTCTTTAATCTTCGTTGGGTCACCTTTGAGTTTTGGTGCAATGGTTGGATCCATATAGAAGTTAAGGTCAATGTTTTTCTCTGTTGCTGCTACAGCATAGGTCTCAACTGCAGATTCAAACTCTTCTGCTGCATCAAACATAATATTTTCAATCTCAATTTTATTACTTTCAATTTTAGAAAGGTCAAGAATGTTATTGATAATACTAAGAAGGTTTTCCGAACTCTTGTCAATAATAGATAGGAATTCATCTTGCTCCTCTGTCAGGTCTGTACTACGTAGGATTTCTGTAAATCCAACAATACCATTGAGTGGTGTACGAATCTCATGTGACATGTTCGCAAGGAAAAGAGATTTTGCTTTATTCGCCTGTAGGGCGATGAGTTTATCATCTTTTGCTGTTTCAACCAGTGTTTCCAAGAATTTGTAGGCCTCTTTCGTTCCCTCATGGGTATCGAGTTCAATGTTCTCAATAGCCATTGTATCTGAAGTAAGATATCCTTCACTGCTTTTCATCTCATCAACAGCTTTGTTAAGTACATCTTCAAGCTCTTTAATGTTTCTTGTAATATCTCTTGTGGTTGTGTAACCAAGGTATGCCAAGATGAAAGAGAGTAACCAGATAGCTGTTGCAATCCCTAGAAGCATAAGTTGTTTCTGGAGGAAGATATCTGACTTTTTCCATAAGGCATTCGATACCATCAATTCTGCTTTAGAAAGTAACGTAATCTTTTTAGTTTGGAGTGCAAACCAGTCCATAGCTTCTTCAGCATAATCCCCGTTATCGATATCGGTTTGAATGGCTGATGATGTCATAGCAAGTTCTTCCATAGCTTCTTTTGCGTCTGTGCTGTGAAGTACTTTGGAAAGTTGATTACGAAGTTTAGGGTTTGTAACCTGCTTAATATCAAAGACATTTGCCTTGGTCTTAAACCCATCCCATAAAGCAATTTCGTCAAATGACATAGAAATCTTTTTTGTCATATAGTAAGCGACAAAACCTCGTTCAAGTCCTGCATTCTCTTTTGCTGTATAGAGTTGCACAAGTGATGCTATGAGTGATGAAATCTCAGTATCAAGCGAATAGTTTTTTACTTCAAGTAAATTATCTAGTACAGGTGTAGCAAGTTTTGCTGTATATTTGTCAAAAAAGACAGTTTTAAAATCTACATTTGTTGTATCAACAGCTTTTCTAATGGCAGGAAGTGCTGAAGTGTTCTTGATGAGATTTTGATACATATTTCCTTGTATCTTACTACTTTCACCCAGTGCATTCAATAAAAAAGGAAGATAACTTGTATCTTCTGTAATCAAACCGGCTTTCAGTCTTTTAACAACCTTGTCTAAGGCAGCTCTCTGTTTAAGCACAGACTCTTTAAATTCTTTCTTATCACTACCTATATAGAGGGCAGTAAGTCCACGTTCTTTTCCTATTTCAATCAATGTTTTATCGAGTAAAGCATTGTTTTTCAAAGTAGTTTTTAGTGCATTTGCTTTTTCAAAGTTAACATATGATGTGACAAAGAAATAACTCGAAAGTAGTACAAGTAAGGTAATTGGTACCAGTCCAATCAGTTTTAGTCTATTACGTATAGTCATAGTATATTTCCTTTTTTAGTTTGATATCACGTTAATTTGGTTTTCAAAAGACAAGAAGTGTGCCCAATAGTCTTTGATAAGCATTTCTAGCTGACTTGGATCTTCACAAAATTGAATTTTGTACAAAGTGTCAGAGAGAGGGTTGATACGAAGATTACTTGATGCACCTTTAAGGAGGTGCCCAATCTTTTGGATAGCATCAAGGTCACCATCTTCATACGCTTCTAGCATTTTTTTAGTTTCAATATGTGCTTGATCAATAAAGTCATGTACAAATTCTTCGATAAGTTCAACAGGAAGAGAAAGATCATTGGCAGCTTCTTCAAGTTGAAAGTCAAAGTGTTTTGGCTTGATACCGT
Organism: Campylobacterota bacterium; assembly: GCA_013607775.1. Classification (GTDB taxonomy): domain Bacteria; phylum Campylobacterota; class Campylobacteria; order Campylobacterales; family Sulfurovaceae; genus Sulfurovum. The sequence continues at coordinate 4,138 of VCAW01000232.1, forward strand.
CAAGACTGATAGTACCAAAACTTGGCCCAGAAGATGTTTTTCTAGGTGTTACTTCTTCTTGAATCATTGGTTCTTTTTCAGGTACTATGTCATCAAAAAGTTCTAGCTTTTCTTCTTCTGGCGTCTCATCCACAATGCTTACAGCTTCTTCTGTATTTTCTGTTGTGCTAATACGAGCGAGAGTCCCATAGAATGATTCTATGACACTACGCTGATTTGTTTTATCTGTATTGCTAATATTTGTAATAATATCACCAATAAGAGGAAGATGAAGTACTTCTGCCAAATGTGAGAGTGTACTCGTTGCTTCTGCACGTTTTGTTTCATCATCACTTTGTAAGTCTTTCTCAAGTTCAAGTGCAGTATCAATAAACTCATTGAGGAAGTTTTGGTAATCATCAGAGGATATACCAATCTTTTGGCTGATTTCATCAATATTGATATTGATTTCGGCTACTTCTGGTTCAAGGATATCTTCGGTGGTAGTAGTGAGTCCTAAATCTAGAGGTTCTTCTTCATTTGTAGTATCTTCGAAAATTTCTTCTGATACTTCATCAGTATTCTCTTTAGTATCTCCAAGCAAGTCAAAGAGTTCTGTCTCTTCATCTTCTTCTGTTGATCCTAAAAGAGGTGTTTCTTCTTCTGTAGTTTCTGTATCTTTTAGTTCCATGATATCATCATCTACACTAAGATGGTCACCAAAGGTAATCTCTTCCTCTTCTTCTACTTCAGAAAGAAGTGGCGTCGCTGTTTCTTCTTCAAGTATATCAAGAGATTCTTTTTCCTCTTCATCATGAATAATAGAGTCAATAAGGTCAGTACTGTCATCTTCGATGGCAGGAGTAGTGATAGATACTTCATCATTATCTTCTATATCTGTTGAGATTTGAATGAGATGTAAATACCCTAGTAGACTTGAGAGTGCTGTTTCTGTTACAGAATATGTTTTTTTATCTTCTTCTGTTTGAATGATGATCTCTCCTTCGCCTGTAAGGTGAAGGTTAATATCATCTTTTGCAATTTTTGAAGAGAGTTTATCAATATGTGCTACCCCACATAGTGACAACATCTCTTCATCGGCTGCAATGAGTTGATTGGTTTCGTTTAATATATAGTACATTGTAGTGCTGACTCCTCTTTTAGTTGCTTTCTTTTTCTATCAAATCTTTATAAATAGGAATGATTTCTTCAATCTCCGTTGCAGATGCAGGTCTTCTTGCTGCTGTATATCCTACTGTCTCACCATCTACCGCAATAGGTGTGATATGAGAATAGACCCAATAGTATCGACCATCTTTACGCAAATTCTTTACGATACCAGTCCACTCTTTTCCTGCTTGTATGGTATCCCAAACTTCTTGGAAAGCAGCCTTTGGCATATCTGGATGTCTTACAATATTGTGATTTTTTCCTACGAGTTCACTTTTTGTGTATCCTGCAATTTCACAAAATTTTCTATTGGCATAAGTGATGATACCCTTCAAGTCAGTTGAGCTAACAATTAACCCTTTTTCAAACACATACTCTTCATCAATTGGATCAGGTCTGTTCATAATATTAATGCCCCTTTATACTTTATATAGTCAGGAAGAAGTGCAGTATGTAATCAACTTTAATGTAGTTCTATTAAAGTGCACAATTCTGTAACCTGGCGATCTTCAAGGGACCCATGGTTTTCTGTCCTCACTTCGCAGTGAGTTTAGCCTTCAACTTTTAGAGGGTATAGTTGCCGTGACTTAACCGCCTTGTCAAGAGTTAGAAACGTTAACTACAAACCTTCTTACTAAAACTTTATAACAATTAAACTAAAAATAGAATGAATTATTGAGTTTTTTAGTGAGCCACTTGCAAATTCAAACCCAACAATCAACTAATTCTTAATTATGCCAAACTAAGAGATTAAAAAAATCTCTCAAAGGTACGATTATCGATAATTTATCTCAATTTCTAATAAATCTTCATTTTTTCTCCGTGTTTTATTGTTTAGCGTCTAAACCTACTTTCTTTTCTTACATTTTTGATACCTATTGTCAGGTAACAAGCTTTAGACTCTGATGAATGCAGATAG
>VCAW01000233.1 GCA_013607775.1 Campylobacterota bacterium
CACTTTGAGTTTTTACAATAACTAACTTCTCTTAACAATAATCAAAAAATATTATTATCATCTATTTACTTTACAGAATATCTATACTATTCTCTTGTCTCTTGGATCTTTTTATTCTGATAAGCACATCTAACCTTTTATACTTAATACTTATTTGTCTATCTCTTCTTACTTCTCCCTAGATCTCTATGTTCTGCCATGGAGAACTCACGCATTAATGCTCTATTAACTCTTCCTTACTCTCTGTTAATGCTCATGATATATAATGATATTAGAAAAGGCATTTGACCCTGAAGTATTTTTACTCCTTGTCCAAAGTTTGTAATCTTCCCTTGTTTTTTACTTCTGGGTCCCTTTTGCTTCTTTTTTTATAACTTTTATAACCTCATATTAAAAACTTTAAATTTCGTTAATTATTCATTAATTTAAGTCTATCCTTAGACTTTCTTTCCTAAACTATGTGTACATGTTTTTGGACAAACATAATTTAAAGGAGTAAACATGAAGAAAATTATAACAGCATCACTTGTAGCAGCAATGGCAGTTACTGGTGCAAGCGCAATGACTAATGCGCAATTGGCAGCAAAACTCAATTCACTTGAATCAGAGCTGGCAGATGTTAAGCACAAGCTTAGCAAGCAAAACAAAAAAATAAATAAAGTAAAAGCACATGATGCGGGAGATAATATCAAATGGGGTGTTGACTTAAGAACATCAATTGATAATATCAACTACGATCTTGCAAATGGACAATCTGCAGGGAAGAGTGACTTAATGTCTCTCAGACTTTGGTTAAATATGGCGTATGCTCCAGATTCTCATAATGTATTCAAAGGACAACTTTCTATGAATAAAGCATTTGGTGCTGATTTTAGAGATCCATTTAATACACCAGGTGGGAATAGAGCACTTAGTTTAGGTGGGATGTTTGACTGGACAGGTAATGAAGCTTTAACAGATAATTCGTTAAAAGTAAGACAAGCTTACTGGTTGTACTTAGGGGATGAAGCATTTGGTGCAGATATTCCTTGGACATTCTCTCTTGGTAGAAGACCATCAACAGGTGGATTCCTAGCAAATCTTAGAGAAGATGACGGTGCACAATCACCACTTGGTCACTTAATCAATGTTGAATTTGATGGTTTAAGTTCTAAACTTGATCTTTCAAATATCACAGGTGTCCCAGGTATGAGTATTAAACTTTGTATGGGTAAAGGTTCTCAGAACGCAGTGCCATTGTTTGCTTCTGCAACACAATATGCAACAGAAAGTAATCAAATTACAGATGTTGATTTAGCTGGATTTATTTTTGAACCATATAATGATGGTCAATTTATTGTTAAAGCTACAGTATATAGAGGATTTGATGTCCCTGGACAAAATGCAATCCCAACTATTGGTGGTGCTAATCCTATGAACCCGAGTTTAAGTTTGGCTCCTTCAGCATTTGTTACTACAGGTGATATGGATGGTGCTGGAATATCTGTTTTGGTTGATGGATTGACAGATGAAGGATACTTGGCAGATGCTAAAGTATTTGGTTCATTTGCATGGACAAAAAGCCGTCCTAATTCAACGGGTGGTGGTATGTTAGGTTCAACAGAGAGCCAAACAGGTACTTCTTACTGGTTTGGTACACAATTGCCAGTAGATGAAAAAGGTGTTATTGGACTTGAGTATAACCACGGAAGTGAATACTGGAGACCATTTACATACTCTGAAGATACTATGATTGGTTCTAAGCTTGCAACACGTGGTGATGCATTTGAAGCATATTTTACATACCAATTGACTGATGCACTTTCTGCACAAGTTAGATATACAAAAATTGATTATGATTACACTGGAAGCCAAGGGTTCTTTGGTAACTTCTCTGGTGCATCTAATAAAATTTCAGATATTAAAGATGGTGCTCAGGCATTTGCACAACTTGGTGGAACTCTTGATGCTAACGGTGCAAACAATCTTGGTGTTGTAACAGGTAACCTTATCGCAAGCGGTATGGCTCCGGCTCAGGCACAACAAACTGCAGGTGCTTTAGCAGGTGCAGCACTATTTGCTCCAAATGTTGTTGAAGCGGCACAAGACTTTAGATTCTACCTTAGATATAGATTCTAAAAATATTTTAACAAAGGGACTTCCCTTTGTTAAAGCCACAGCATATTACTCACATACTTCATCATTTTCTTTTTCAAGTTCACACTTTTAGCACTCCCGAATTCGCATCTCTAACGAATACCCTGAACCACAATTCTAGCATCAAACCCTGAAAGTTCTTCAAAAACCTCGTAAGGTGTTTTCCATCCAAGACATTTTCTTGGTCTACTGTTAAGCTTATCGATTGCCTCTACTACT
>VCAW01000234.1 GCA_013607775.1 Campylobacterota bacterium
TCATTATACATCATAACAAACGCCCCAGTCACAGCACCATTGGCAAACTTACCGCCACCTAGTTCTGAGGCTGTTCAGCCTACCACAGCAGACATGGCGACTTTGCCTTCAAAGGTTCTTGCGTTGCTTGCTAGTGGAGCAAGTGCAGAGCTTGCAAAGCCTGACCAGAAGCCTGCACTCCATTTACCACCTTGGGCTTTGGTTATGGCTGAACCCTTCTAGTTTGTATAAGATAATTTTACCTCTAAATTATCAAACTCACTTTTTTTTAAATCTTTTTTAATAACTTTATATGTTAGTGAATTACTTAATGGCTTTAAGTAAGTATCCAATATTCTTTGTGTCTCTTTATATTTATGTATACATTTTATATCATTGGTATAATCTACATGAATAAGTTCATCATTATTATTTAAAGAAAAAGCTATTAAGTCTTTTCCGTTTGATTTAAATAATGCATCATCTGCAAATTGACGTATCAGATTGTCTCTTTCGTAACGTGAAAAGTTATTTTTCCACACCAATTCTACTCTTACTACACAATCATACCCATCTTTTTTAGCTAAAATATCATTCTTATTCTCTTCGCAACCACTCAAAAGAAAAATAATTATCATTAATACATTAAATTTAATACGCATATACATCTCCATATCTCATTCTTCCTACACCTCCAATAAATTTTGATGACATATCATCAGATAAGCGAGGTATACTCACATGCCATGTTGTCGTTATTTCATTTTCCATTTGAATTTCATATATCACGGTATCTCTTTGTGAACCATAAAATTTTATTATAGTCTCTCCTGATAATGCGGGATAGTCCCATGTTTTGGTTATTAATGCTTTGTAGGTGTCAAGTCCTCCACCAAAAGTTTTTAATTCCACTCTTAAATGTTTAGCCTTTATTGAAACTGCGTTAGCTCCTTCTTTTAAACGCTCTGCATATTTCCATTTTGGACTTCGTCTAAACTCATTCACAACCTTGGTGACTTCCGCATTAAACATATGCACAAACGCCCCACTCACAGCACCATTACTAAACTTCCCACCACCTATCTCGCTAGCAGTTCCACCTACAACCCCTGCGATGGTAGTTCTAAGGGTAAAGCCTCCTGCTCCATCTCCTCCAAGGCTAGTACCTGGACTAAAGAAACTAGAGCTAAATCCACTTGCAAAGCCTGACTTAAAGGTACCGCCTTGGGCTACACTTATTATACCACGACTTAAACCATGCAATGCAGACTT
>VCAW01000235.1 GCA_013607775.1 Campylobacterota bacterium
AACGTAAAAAACAAAGAAATTGTAGGCACCAAACCATAAAGTATGGAGTAAAAATGACAAATTTATAGAAATTTAGCAAAAGTGAGATAAATTATTGGGTTTAATTCCTCATAGAATTTTTTTAAACTCAAAAATTGTTATGAGGAGATATTAGCTGTTTGCCAAGATTGAATTTGCAAGTGGCTCTATACTCATAGCTATCATGATTCTATATATTTTCTTTATTGACCACCAGGGTACCTGTACCCAATAACTTTTTAAAAATTTCATCTTTTACCTCATCAATACATACTGTATTGTACATAAAAAGTGATTTTAGTCTTTTGATTGGGTAAAGGGTAGTCCTTATAGGCTAAACGTATCACTTTAAGTGTATTGCTGTCGAGTGATTCATAGCCTATGGCTCTTTTGAGTTTAAGCCCTGTAATGTCACCGTTAGGGTGTAGGTAAAATGAAACGACATTTGTACCTTGCTGTCGTGTTTGTATGGCAACGGTAGGGTAGCCATTACGAGAGAGCGTACGCTGGGTGATTTGATGAATGGTACTCAGGTTGTTACGTATATACTTCTTTTGGGTAGGGCTAAAGGTATCAAACTCACTTCCATAAAGTTTTTTAATCATTCTCTCACCATATGCACCAGCACTTGAGCTACGTCTTGCAGATTTTGGATGCATAGATGTACCCGAACCCATGAGTAAGTTCGCAAGAGGATCTTTAGAACGTTTGACTCTACGTTTAACAGGTTTATTTTTGACGATACGCTTCTTTTGAATCACCTTTTTCTTGACTACTTTTTTATCGATTGTTTTCTTTGGTTTTTTGACTTCTTTGCCCTGAGCTTGCGAAGAAATGCCCTTGGGGTGCTTTTTAACGATTTTCTTAACAGGTTTTTTTACGACTTTTGTAACATTATTCTCTTTCGCACTTTTGGTAGCGAAAGTTCTTTTTTTCTCATCTAAAATAGTTCTTTTAACTTCGGGTACTTCAACCACTGGTTCTACTTTCTTTTTTATAACAGGTTTAACTACAGGAGGAGAAATGATGGGTTTGGGAGCAGGTGGAGGGGTGACTATTTGCTTGAGATTTAAACTTATTTTCTTCTCTTGTTTTTTGGGAGGCGGCAAGAACTTAAGCTCGTCAAATTTTGCAGTAAAGAGCCACAATATAAGCAAATGTAACAACAAAGAAAGCACAAAACCTTTAAATATCCTACTAATGATACGCTCCTAAGTGCTGTTGTTGTATAATCTTTGCAATTTTAAAAAGTATTATACATAATGAGGATTAACAACATGGCATATGGCAAGAGTATCGCAGCATTTGAGGAAGCATATAAAGTAATACCTGGAGGTGTTGACTCACCTGTACGCGCATTTTCTGGTGTAGAGGGTACACCACCATTCATCGCACGTGGTGAAGGTGGATACCTTATAGATATCGATGATAACAAATACATCGACTTTGTACAAAGCTGGGGTCCGCTTATCTTTGGTCATTGTGATGCAGATATCGAAGCTTCGGTGATAGAAGCTGTTAAACGTGGGCTTAGCTTTGGTGCACCTACTACCGTAGAAACAGAACTGGCAAATGAGATAGTCACTCTTTTTGACAGTATCGACAAGGTACGTTTCGTAAGTTCAGGAACAGAAGCGGTAATGTCAGCTATCCGTCTGGCACGTGGTGTGACAGGACGTGATAACATCGTAAAGTTTAAAGGGTGCTACCATGGTCACTCTGACTCACTACTTGTAGCTGCTGGCTCTGGTCTTGCAACCTTTGGAACACCAAGCAGCCCAGGTGTACCTGCAGATCTAACGAAACACACACTTTTAGCAAAATACAACGACATTCAGTCTGTACTCAAATGTTTTGAAGACTCTCCAGATGGTATCGCTTGTGTCATCATTGAGCCAATTGCAGGAAATATGGGGCTAGTACCAGCAGATGAAGCCTTTTTGGAAGAGCTTAGATGTCTGTGTACAGAGCATGGCGCACTGCTCATCTTTGATGAAGTGATGTCAGGGTTTAGAGCTTCACTTAGAGGCGCACAAGGTATCAGCCAAGTCAAGCCAGATATGGTGACACTTGGTAAAGTTATCGGTGCAGGTATGCCTGTGGGTGCTTTTGGTGCAAGTGCTGAGATTATGTCTCACCTCTCTCCTGAAGGTCCAGTATACCAAGCAGGAACACTCAGTGGTAACCCTGTAGCGATGGCAGCAGGACTTACAAGTCTTAAAAAGCTCAAAGCAAACCCATCTATGTATGTCGAGTTTGGTATGAAAGCAAAAAGACTTGTAGAAGGTTTCCAAAAAGCTGCAGCAGCTGTAAATGTACCAATGGTAACTGATGTAAGAGGCTCTATGTTTGGCTTCTTTTTCTCAGACAAACCTGTCAAAAATATGGATGACGCTGATGCAAACGATACAAAGATGTTTGCAAAGTTTCATAAAGGGATGCTTGACAGAGGTATTTACCTTGCGTGTTCATCATATGAGACAGGGTTTATCTGTGCTGCAACTACAGATGAGATGATTGATGAAGCTATTAAGGCTGCGTATGAGACGATGGCTGAGATAACAGCATGAAACAAGAAGAACCAAAACTTAAAAAAGTAGTCAATGCTGCTGATGGGCTTAGCCTTGGTATCTCTATGGTCGTGGCTGTGCTTATCGGTGTGGCTATAGGACTTGGCTTACAAAAACTCACAGGTGCAACATGGACACTATGGATAGGAGTATTTATAGGTATAGGAGCTGCTGTCAATAACGTATATAAAGCCTATGTAAAACAAAAAGCATCACTCGATGAACTAGCCAATGATCCACGATACAACTATAAAGCCAATCAAGAACTACAAAAAAAGTATGATGAAGAAGACGATGAGTAAACTCACCCTTCAAATACTAAAAGCACTCGCTATAGCGGATGTTGTAGTGATACTACTCTCTATAATATTTTTTGATATTAAAGTGCTTTTGAATACTCAAATAGGCTTTATATCAGCATCATTGGTGATGCTGGCTTCTATGAAGTCTTATAAGCGAATGGTAGATGCGAGAGTAGAGCATAACATCATCACTATAGATGATACACGCGACACCATAGACAAACTCGAAGATGAACATGACCTTTACTCTGAAGAGATTGTCGAAGACGAGAATGTAGACATTCGTGATGCGGTAAAAGATGAAAAAGCACGTATGAAGAAAAATAGGCGCTCACTAGGCGAAACACTACGTGACACCAAAGCAGCACTTTCGTTAAATCGTATTGGTGCGTATGTGGTACTTATTTTAGGATTTTTCTATTTGAACCGTCATGGATATTTGATGACTCCTGCGTATATATTGGCACTTACTGTGCCTATGTTGGTGGTGGTGTTTGTACTATTATCAAACAAAGAAACACAAACCCAAGATTCGATACAATAAATCTAATATTAAATTAGGATTTATAATGAATAAAACACTATTACTTGCACTTTCATTACTTACATTCACTGCCTGTGCAAAAGAAGAACCTAAAATCAACAAATTTGTATGTACTACAAAACCTATACAACCTATTGAAAACTTAAAAATTATCGATAAACCCATAGAGTTTGGAGCAGAGCGTATTGCTCTGACTAAAGAGTACATCAAAACACATTATGGTAAAACCGTAGACAATATAGAGATAGTCCCTAAAATCATAGTACTTCACTGGACAGCAGAGTCAGACTTTGATAAGTCGTTTAATCGTCTTAGACCTCAGAAGCTCCTTACTGACAGAAAAGACATAGCAAAAGCTTCACAGCTCAATGTATCGTCTCAGTTTTTGATTGACCGTGATGGGACTATCTATAGACTTATGCCAGAAAACTGGATGGCACGTCATGTGATAGGACTGAACTACTCTAGCATTGGAGTAGAGAATGTAGGAGGTAAGGACAACAAGATTGATGACCTTACCCCTGCACAACGTCAGGCAAATAAAGACCTTATACGTTACTTAAGACATAAGTATCCGACCATCAAGTACCTTATCGGTCATCATGAATATACACAGATGGAGAGTACTTCACTTTGGCTTGAACGTGATAAAGGTTACCGAACAGTCAAGTCAGACCCAGGAGAGAAGTTTATGGCTGAGATGAGAGAATCAGTAAAAGATTTGCTTCTTAAAGCACCACCAAAAGGTCATTAATGAACTCAGCATTTACTTCGCTTGATTGGGGTATTTTTGGCGCATATTTTTTAGTATTAACCCTTACTAGCGTCATCTTGTCTCAAACTAAAATTAAAAGTACACGTGATTATTTTGTAGGTGGTAACTCTGTGCCTATGTTTGCAGTAGCCATCTCAGTTCTTGCTACCTCACAGTCTGCAGCTACTTTTTTAGGAGGGCCTGAGTACTCGTATGGGAAAGATTTGACCTTTTTAGGTTTTTATTTTTCTGCTTTTTTAGCCGTGATATTTGTGGCAAAGGTACTCATACCTAGATTTTACGCTATCAACGCAGTCACTGTCTATGAACTCTTGGAACACCGTTATGGTGAGAAAGCCAAGAAACAAGCAGGGGTGATGTTTCTCATCGGTCGTCTTTTTGCGAGTGGTGCTAGACTCTACATAGGTGCACTTGCTATCTCGATGATACTCTTTTTAGACATCACACCAAGCCATGTGGCTATCTCCATTGGTATCTTGATGCTTGGGGCTTTGGCGTATGCCTACTTTGGAGGTGTAAAGTCAGTCATCTTTTCTGACATTATTCAAGCTGTGACGTACATAGGTGCGGGGATTGCTGTACTTACCCACCTTTATGTGAGTATAGATGCAGACTTTGGTACTGTAGTATCTACACTCCAAGCAGATAACAAACTTGAGTTTTTAGACTGGTCAATGTCTGGTGGGTTTAGCGTTTGGGCACTTTTAGGTGGCTGGTTACTGCTTAACATTGCAGCCTACGGACTTGACCAAGACATGACACAACGTGCGCTTACATGTAAGTCTGCCAAAGAGGCACAAAGCTCTTTAATGATGAGTATTTACCTTACTATCCCTGTGGCGATTCTCTTTTTGTTTATAGGCTTACTACTTTACCTCTTTTACCAACACCCAGAACTCTCCAATCTTCATACTGAAGTTGTCCAAAAGTTTGACGGAGAGAAGATTACCATCTTTATGTACTACATACTTCATGAAATGCCAGAGGGTATGCGTGGACTTGTGACGGTTGGGGCTGTAGCAGCAGCTTTGTCTAGTTCTAACTCAGTGCTAGGCGCTATGAGCTCTGTAGCCATAGAAGACCTCTATAAGCCGTGGAAGCAAAAGCAAGGTGCCATAGAGGAGATGCATTTCGTCAGAGCAGGACGTAATGCGGTACTCTTTTTTGCTGTAGCACTCTCTCTTATGGCGATGCTCTCTTACTACTGGCAACGCTACACAGAACTACCTCTGCTTAGCTTTGCCCTTGGTGTGATGGCATTTGCTTACACAGGATTGCTTGGTGTGTTTGGCGCAGCCATCTTTACCAAGCGTGGCAATGCTACGACTGTGCCGTTTGCACTATTGAGTGGGTTTATGACTGTATTGTTACTACAACCTTATGTCTTGGGTGAACTCATAGATGTAAAACTTGGCTTTGCTTGGCAGATACTTGCAGGAACGGTTGTGGCGTTTGGGGTGATGATGATGGGGAAAGAAAATAAATGAAAAGAAGTAAAATAATTACTATGGCGTCAGCTTTATTCATATTGAGTTTAGTTTTCGCTTATATTGGATATTCATTTGGTCAAAATATATTTGAACGAGATATGATTATTATGTTTGGGGTTACCTTCGTATTTATTCTTTGGGCAATATCTGCGAAGCCTGAACCTACAGAATGGACATGTCAGAAATGTCAAGCTAAGTTGCTACGTAAGCAAATTAAGTTTGGTTTGTGTCCTCACTGCGGTACTAAAATAAAAGATTTTAGAGGAGAAAGCCCTTATAGTTGGATATAAATATCTCTGCATAAGTTCAAAAACATATGGCACTCCGTAAAGAAGTAAGATATGCAAACAGACTACCTCTTTAGAGGGATAAAAGGGTTTGAAAGATTTGCCTATTACTGCTATCGT
>VCAW01000236.1 GCA_013607775.1 Campylobacterota bacterium
CCCACTTGTATATTTATAGTGGTTATGTGTGTTGAAATTTGTTCCAGGCATATAATTCAGGTATTTATGTTTTTTAATTTAGATGTATATGCGGCGTATGTGGTTGAACTATCTACCTTTATACTATACAAATTATTCTCTTTATTTGGTATAAATGTTATTATTTCTTCATTAGTACTTTGTGGTTTATCCTCATTAAAAAGTTTTTTAAAATCAGTTTTTTTAATATTTATCTTCCATGTACCACTAAGTCTCAAATCAAGAGTACTATTTTTATCGTATGGAAAAGGATATTCTTTATATTCTACGCAGGCAGTAAAAAAGATGAGTATTAAACTAATAATATTGATATGTAAAAGTTTCATTCTTTATCCTTCAAACAATATATTACCAAACTTACGCTAAAATCGCGTCAATATTATTGTAAAGGCTGTAACATGGCAAAAAGAACAATCAAAAAAGCAGTATTGGCTTACTCTGGTGGGCTTGATACAAGTATCATTCTTAAATGGCTTCAAGACGAGTATGACTGTGAGGTAGTCACATTTACTGCTGACCTTGGTCAGGGTGAAGAGGTAGAGCCTGCACGTCAAAAAGCGCTCGATATGGGGATAAAAGAGGAGAACGTCTTTATTTTAGACCTACGTGAAGAGTTTGTAAAAGACTTTGTATTTCCTATGTTTAGAGCCAATGCTATTTATGAGGGTGAGTATCTGTTAGGTACGTCTATTGCACGTCCACTCATCTCTAAAAAGCAGATAGAGATAGCACACCAAACTGGTGCTGATGCTGTTTCTCATGGAGCAACAGGAAAAGGAAATGACCAAGTACGTTTTGAGCTTGGTTACCTTGCACTTGACCCGGACATCGCAGTTATCGCACCTTGGAGAGAGTGGGACTTGAACTCACGTACCAAACTTCTTGAGTATGCTAAAAAACATGGTATTGACATCGACGGTAAAGGTCAAGCAAAACCTTACTCTATGGATGCAAACTTGTTACACATCTCTTACGAGGGTGAGCACTTGGAAAACCCATACGAAGAGCCAGAAGAAGATATGTGGTTATGGTCTGTAAGCCCAGAGAAAGCACCGGATGCTCCTGAGTATATTACTATCTCTTACATGAATGGTGACCCAGTAGCTATCAACCGTGAAGAGATGAGTCCTGCGACTATTCTTACTAAGCTAAATGAGTATGGTAACAGACATGGTATTGGGCGTATTGATATTGTTGAAAACCGTATGGTTGGTATGAAAGCACGTGGTTGTTACGAAACTCCAGGTGGGACTATTATGCTAAAAGCGCACCGTGCCATAGAGTCTATCACACTAGATAGAGAAGAAGCACACATGAAAGATGAGCTTATGCCTAAGTATGCAAAACTCATCTACAACGGTTTATGGTGGTCTCCAGAGCGTCGTATGCTACAAGCTGCCATAGATGCTACACAAGATCAAGTACAAGGTGATGTAAAACTCAAACTTTACAAGGGCTCTGTGACAGTTGTTGGTCGTCGTTCAGACAGAACACTTTACTCTGAAGAGCACTCTACCTTTGAAGCAGATGATGTGTACAACCAAAAAGATGCAGAAGGGTTCATACGTCTTAATGCACTTCGTTTCATCATCGAAGGTAAAAAGCAACCTGAGCGTATATAAACACTTGTAGGCTCAGAAGAAGAAGGTGATGAGGTTTGTCGTATTGAGACAGGTTCATTTACTATTTGTCAGCGTATCAAACGTTTCTTTGGGTTTGGTAAGAAAGAAAACCCTGCTAAGGCTGGGAAAGAGTACATCAAAGAAGACTAGAACTTACTCTAGTAACTCCTCCATCTCCTTCAAGACTCTTGAAGGAGAAAAATTTATCACAGACTTTCTACTTAAAACACTAGGTACTATTTCTAGTAATATATAAATAAATCCCAACATTGGATAAAAAGCATAATATTCCGCTTTAAATGCTTTAAATTTGTAGCGGCTTATAAACCACTCTTTGGCACTCTGAGCACCTGAGTCATAGAGTAAGACTTCCATGGCAAAGATGGAACCCCAGGCGATGTAGGTGAGTAGCACAACGATAACGGCTCCGAGTATACCAAACATGGCGATGATAGCAGCGAGGAATACTGCCATGTAGATGGCAAAGGATGAAAAGCCTAAGGTGGCAAAGATGGCTAGCGTGGAGACGATGAAGAGTATGCCACCAAAAAGAAAGAAAAGCTCCAGCCAGCCTCTTTGCTCTTGGAAAGTAGGGCTAAAGTAGGCACCTAGAAGTGTTACGGCGAAGATACTTAAAACAATGAGGGCGAGAGAACGATACTCGTGCATAATGACTCCTGTAGGGTGCGGTTGCCACCGCACCTTTTATAAACCCTTACGGCGAAATTTTTGTTTTGTATAAATTTTTATTATGTGGTGCTGTGGCAACAGCACCCTACGCAATCTCGTATAATTTAATAAGACTTTTTACATCAGCCTTACGACCCAACCACTCTTGGTAAAGCTCTGACATCTCTTTAGCACCACCGTTAGCGAGTATATACTCTTTATACCCCTTTGCAGCCTCTTTGTCAAATCCTGACTCTTCATCTAAGCATGAGAAGAATGCATCTGCACTAAGCACTTCTGCCCACTTGTAAGAGTAGTATCCTGCTGCATACCCTCCTGCAAAAATATGTGCAAATCCATGTTGGAATTTGTTGTATTTTGGTGCAGGAAGCAAAGAGGTTTTTTCTCGTATGCCATCAAGCAGTGCCTGTACTTCGTTACCTTGATAGAGACTCTGATGAAGCTTAAAATCAAAAAGTGAAAACTCTACCTGACGTAAGATGCCTAGTGCTGCCTGGTAGTTCTTGGTCTCTTTTATTTTTGCCATGAGTTCTTCTGAAATAGGCTCACCACTCTCATAGTGAAATCCAAAACGTTTTAAAATGGCAGCTTCATACGCAAAGTTCTCTAAAAACTGAGAAGGAAACTCTACCACATCCCAAGCTACACCGTTGATACCACTTACAGAACGCTCTTTACATTTACCAAAGAGATGATGGATAGCATGACCCATTTCATGAAAAAGTGTCACTACGTCGTCATGACGTAAAAGTGATGGGGTAGTCTCAGTTGTAGGGGCGAAGTTACATACCACAAATGCAGATGCAAGATGTGTTTTGCCTTCACTGTCTTCATAGTGTGTCTCCCAATCATTCATCCATGCCCCACCACGCTTTTCTTTACGTGCTTCAAGGTCAAAGTAAATGCGACCACTTAGTTGTCCATCATCAAAGATATCAAAGGGTTTGACGCACTCGTGCCATGTAGGTACATCGGCTGGTTTAAATGTCACGACAAAGAGTTCAGAGACGATGTCAAGCAGTCCGTTTAGGACTTTTTCTTGTACGAAGTAGGGCTTGGTCATGGTATCATCAAAGTCAAACTTCTCTTTTTTGAGTTTTTCTGAGTAGTAGCCAACATCATGCCCTGCCAACTCTTCTATGCCATCTGTTTTTTTTGCAAATGTTTTGAGTTCTGCGAGTTCATTTTTTGCTTGAGGAAGTGCAGCGTCAGCCAAATCATTAAGGAAGTTAATGACATCTTCTTCTTTGTTGGCATCTCTTGTTTCCAAAGCATATTGTGCATAGCTGTCAAAGCCAAGCAGTTTGGCTTTTTCATTTTTAAGGGTTAAAATCTGGTCAATGACTTCTGCATTTTCTGGGGCTCTCGTACTGTATGCCTTTGAGAGTTCTTTTCTATATTCACGGTTTGGCCCGTAGGTCATATAGGCTAAGTAGCTAGGGATTTGTAGTGTAAATTTATACACTGTTTTTCCATCTACCTCTTCTTTTGCAGCATCTATGTCAGAGCTCGGCATACCCTCTACATCTTTTGCATCTTCGATGATGAGTTCGTAGGCATTGGTAGCGTCAAGTAGGTTTTGTGAGAAGTTGTTTGAGAGTTCGGAGAGTTTCAAGCTTATCTCCTCCATACGTTTTTTCTCTTTTTCCAGTAAATTAACCCCAGAAAGCACAAAGTCTCTAATGTCATGAGAAACTACGGTTTTGGCTTCATCTGACTCAGCCTTGATTTGTTCTATTTTTTTAAAAAGGTCAACATTTTGTGCCATTTCCGAACCAAACTTAGAAAGCAGTGGAAGTGACGCTTCATAAGCCTTTTGAGTATCTTCTGAGTTCATCACCGAATTGAGGTGTGAAAGAGGGGTAAAGAAAAGTCCTAGCTCCTCATCCAAATCTTGTAGAGGTTTGAGTACTTTTTCGTAACTTGTATCTGCAGATTTTGTTAGTGTATCTATCACTGTACGTTGTTGGTTCAATAGGTTGTCGAGCTCTTTTGGAAAGGTCTCTAAATTGTCAATATGAAAGTTTTGAAACATGGTAAATGGTTATCCGTTTATTTATTTTTTATGATTGTAACATCTATTAGTAAACTTTAGATAAAATATCTACAATTTATATTTACGTAAGGACATAGAATGAAAGTATTATTAATAAAAGATGTTAAAACACTAGGTAAAGCAGGTGAAATCAAAGAAGTGAAAGATGGCTATGGTCAAAACTTCCTAATAGGAAAAGGTTTAGCTAAACTAGCAACACCTGATGTAGTAGAAAACTGGAAAGCAGAGCAAGAACGCATGGCAAAAGAGCTTAAAGATGAACTTACACGTCTTGAAGCCGAGAAAATCACTCTTGAAGCCAGCGAAATCAAGATAGAAAAGCAGTCTGCTCCTGTGGGTATCAAAGGTTCAGTAGGAAATGCAGATATCTCTACAGCTATTGCTGAACAACTGAATATTGAACTAGATAAAAAGCATATCAACCTCAAAAAAGCACTCAAGTCCACAGGAATTCATGAAGTAGATGCAAAACTGGGACATGGTATCCATGCAAAACTTAAAGTCAATGTGGTAGCGGTGTAATGTTTCACGCAACTACGATACTTGGGTATAAAGCAGATGGTAAAGCTGTCATCGGTGGTGATGGACAGGTAAGTTTTGGTGATACTGTGCTTAAAGGCAATGCTACAAAAATACGTACACTCCATGATGGCAAGGTCCTTGCTGGTTTTGCCGGAAGTACGGCAGATGCGTTTAATCTTTTTGATATGTTTGAAACTATACTTGCAGAAAAAAAAGGTGACTTGTTTAAGTCTGTCATAGGTTTTTCTAAAATGTGGCGAAAAGATAAACATTTACGCCAACTTGAAGCGATGATGATAGTACTTAGCCAAGAGCATATTTTCATACTTTCAGGTACTGGTGATGTGGTGGAGCCTGAGGATGGAAAGATAGCAGCGATTGGATCTGGTGGAAACTATGCTATTTCAGCTGCACGTGCCTTAGATAGACATGCAAACTTAGAACCGAAAGATCTTGTAAAAAAATCACTTGAAGTAGCAGGTGATATCTGTATTTATACAAATAAAAATATTAAATTATTGGAACTATAAATGAGTAAAATGGATAATTTAACACCCAAAGAGATTGTAAACTACCTAGATAAATATGTCATAGGTCAAAATGATGCGAAGAAGACTATTGCTGTAGCACTTAGAAACCGTTATAGACGTATGCAGCTCTCTGAAGATATGCAACAAGATGTCACTCCTAAGAATATATTGATGATAGGTAGCACTGGTGTGGGTAAAACAGAGATAGCCAGACGTTTGGCTAAGATGATGAATTTACCGTTTATTAAAGTTGAAGCGAGTAAATATACGGAAGTTGGATTTGTGGGGCGTGATGTAGAGTCTATGATACGTGATTTGGCAGCAACCTCTATGCAGATTGTACGTGAAGCAGAAAATGAGAAGAATAAAGAGAAGATAGAGAACTATATAGAGAACAAGATTATAGAGAAACTTCTTCCTCCACTTCCTGCAGGAGCGAGTGAGCAGAAAAAAGCTGAGTATGAAGCAAGTTTTGCACGCATGCAAGAGAAGTTTTCAAAAGGTGAACTTGATCATCTTAAAGTGAAAGTAACTATGCCAAATAACCCTCAAATGCCAGAGGACGGTTTACCACCACAGATGATACAGGTGCAAGAAAGCATTGTCAAAGTACTTGGCGGCATGGGTAAAAAAGGTCCAGAGAAAGAAGTTACAGTTAAGGATGCTAAGAAAATCTTAGAACAAGAAGCCAGTGAAGAGTTACTTGATGAAGAAGCACTTAAAGCCTTGGCACTTGAAAAAGTAGAGAAGGGTGGTATTGTCTTTTTGGATGAGATAGACAAGGTGGCTGTCTCAGCCAATTCACAAGGCAGACAAGATCCAAGTAAAGAGGGTGTGCAACGTGATTTGCTTCCTATTGTAGAAGGCTCATCTGTACATACTAAACTTGGTATGGTGAAGACTGAGCATATCTTATTCATTGCAGCGGGAGCATTCCATGTCTCTAAGCCAAGTGATTTGATGCCAGAACTCCAAGGACGTTTTCCTTTGCGTGTGGAACTTGACAGCTTAGATGAAGAGACACTCTATCGTATCTTGACTGAGCCAAATAATTCACTCATCAAGCAATATGAAGCACTATTGAAAGTAGAAAATGTTGAACTTGTGTTTGATGAATCTGCGCTAAGAGCCATTGCTTCATACTCTTTACAAGCCAATGAGAAAACAGAAGATATCGGTGCGAGACGTCTGCACACTGTAATGGAGCGTATCTTGGAAGAGATAAGTTTTTCAGCAGATGAACATAGTGGTGAAAAGGTTGTCGTAGATGAAATGCTTGTCAAAGAGAAGATAGGTGATGTCGTAGAAGATGAAGATACAACAAGGTATATATTATGATGTTTGAACACGAAAAAGAAGAAGTTGATACTAAAGCAGGTTTTGTAGCTGTTGTAGGACGTCCTAATGCAGGAAAAAGTACTTTATTGAACCATGTTGTAGGTGAGAAGCTTGCTATGGTTTCAAAGAAAGCTCAGGCAACACGTAAACGTATGAATATCATAGTAATGCATGAAGATATGTATGGCAAAGAGTCACAGATTATTTTTGTGGATACCCCTGGAATCCATGAAAAAGAGAAACTTCTCAATCAATTTATGATGGATGAGGTAATGAAAGCTATCGGTGATGCAGATTTGATAGTTTTTCTTGCGCCTATTACAGATAAACTTACAGAGTATGAAAAGTTTTTAAAAATGTCTGAGCGTAAGGGGACAAAACATATTGTACTCTTGACTAAAATGGACCATGTAAAACAAGGTGATATTCTTAAAAAATTAGGAGAGTATCAAAAATATCAAGATAGATTTGAAGCGATTATTCCATTTTCTGTCAATAAGAAAGTTGGAAAGCGTCAGTTGCTTGATGAAATCTCTAAACATTTACCTACCTCACCATTTTTATTTGATACAGAAATCTTGACAACTGACAACATTCGAGACATTTACAAAGAACTCATACGTGAGTCAATATTTGAAAATATTTCTGATGAAATACCTTATGAGAGTGATGTAACTATAGAAAAGATAGATGAGACAGATACTTTAGATACTGTTTATGCCACAATAGTTGTAGAAAAAGATACACAAAAAGGGATGATAGTAGGGCAAAAAGGCGAGGGTATCAAACGTGTTGGTAAATTTGCGAGACAACAAATGGAGGTTTTTTCAGGTAAGAAAATATTCTTAGATTTACATGTTTCGGTTAAGAAAGGATGGAGTAAAAACCGTGATGGACTGGAAGAATTGGGGTATATTCTTTAAAATATCATAAAAATGTCAAAAACATTTGACTTGTCAACACCTTTGTAAAGCCCTGAAATAGGGAAATATAAATAAAATAAAGATAAATAATAAAAAAAAGTTATAGTTTTTTGAAACTTTTCGGCTTTGTAAGATACTTTTAATATTATAACATATATAAGTGTTTAACAAACAAGGAAGTTTAGAAATGTTTTTGAAAAAAGTTCGTCAAAATCGACCATAAAAAATATTATTACGCTTAATGTCTTTTCTGAGAAAAGCTATATTTTTAAAGATGATACCTTTCAGCCTTTAAAAAAACTTACATATAATACGGCAAACTTTATTACTTCATACATAAGTAATAAAGACCTTATTACAACTAAAGTAAATATCAGTCGTAGTATTCCAGAAGAAGATATAGCAGATATCCTTGATATCAAAGCCTATGAAGAGTTAGGGCTTGATCAAGCAAACAGTTATGTGATTTCTTCTTATGAAATCGAGAATGCAGGGGAAGAGAGAATATCATCTCTTTGTTGCTGAACCAGAAGAACTTGATGCACTTTTCCTTCCAATAAAGCAAGAAACAAAATATGTAGATCTAATACTCCCTGCACCACTTTTATATAAACCCTTATATAGTAAAGAAATATTGAATGATAATAATACACATTGTTTTGTGTATTTCACACAGCATGATGCTTCCGTAACACTCTATAAAGATGGAGAATATTTATATTCTAAGTCGATAGAATTTTCACTAGAGCAGATATATGATAAGTACTGTGAGCATATTGGAGAAAAAGTTGATGAGTCTGAATTTTTTGCAATATTGGAAGCAGAAGGTTTAAAGACAACGAATAATGATTACCAACAAAACTTTATGAAAATATTTGGTGAAGTTTTTATCACCATTAATGATATTATCATTTATACTAAAAGAGCTTTTAACTTAGAAACAATTGATCAAATGTTTATTGGGAGTGAACGTGGTCCAATTATTGGTTTGGATGATTACAGTCAAAATTATCTAGGACTACATTCATCAGACTTTAATTTTAACTATAATGTAAACAATGAAGAGTGGTACACAGATCAACTTCAATACTTAATGTTATTAAGTTCATTTGAATACATGGAAGATGAGTCATCATTTGTTAATCTTACTATGTATCCAAGGGCACCTTCCTTTATCAATAGAGCAAGTGGTCAATTTATCATTTCAACTTTTGCAGCGATTTCACTAAGTTTGGCATATCCACTTATCTATCTTGTTGGGTCTTATGTTAATGATGCAAAAATTTATGCATTAAAGACTGAAAATAATAAATTATCCAAAGAAGCAACAAAGTATAAAGGTATTTTGAGTCAGAAAAAAAATACAATTAAAGGACTTGATAGTAAGATTAAGCAGATATCAACAATATATAGTGGTAAAACGAAAACACTTACTGCTATATATGATAAAAAAATTAATTATAAATTGAAATCAGGCCTTTTTCATACTATTGCGGAAGAGTTAGATAAATTTGATGTACATGTTGATATGATATCTACAGAAGGAGATACTTTATACGTATCATTGGTAAGTACAGATGACAGAAAATTTACTGAACTTATCAAATACATTTCAGATACACATTTTGATGATTTAAAAGAGATAGATATTGAGCGTATAGAGAAGGATCCTGAGAATAGTTATTATAAAGGTCTCTTAAAGGTTGTAAGATGAAATTTATTGAAGATAAATTAGAAGAGTTAGATACATATTTTGCTCCTAAAAAAGAGAGTGAAAAATGGTTACTCATATTAGGTGTAGCTGGAATTATTGCATATTTTGGGTATTCAATGTTATTACCATATACAGAAGAACTTTATAATACAAGTGAACGCAAGAAAAAACGTATACAAAAAAGTATTAATGATAATAACACTTATTTACGTTCCATAACCCAGAATGGAGATAGGAATTATTTTGTTAAAAAATTTGATCGTGATATCGCTACAAAAAAGAAAAAAATTGTTAATGTAAATGATAGAATTAAATTCATAGATAGTAATTTAGAAAAACTTTCTGATATGCTTTTTAATCAAAAATCATGGTCAAGATTTTTAAATTCTATTACCCAAAAAGCAGAGATACATAATGTTGATTTGGCATATATCGACAATAAATATGCTGATAATAATGGTAGTTTTGGACATGTTCTTGAAGTCGCTATTGGTGCAGTAGGAAGCTATAAAGATGTTGTGAAATTTATGAATGAACTTGAGCAAAATGTTTTGGTAACAGATATCTATGAAACTAAATTTGAACTTGATGATAATACATCAGATTTAAAATCGGATATTCATATCTCAGTATGGGGGATTAATCACTCCCGAATTCGCATCTCTAACGAATACCCTGAACCACAATTCTAGCATCAAACCCTGAAAGTTCTTCAAAAACCTCGTAAGGTGTTTTCCATCCAAGACATTTTCTTGGTCTACTGTTAAGCTTATCGATTGCCTCTACTACTTT